>CAKJYB010000050.1 GCA_918241715.1 Clostridiales bacterium | reverse complement strand
CAAAAAACCAGTCAATTTTGAGTAGCGCATAGCACAATTTGGGTCAAAATAATAAAAGAATGTTTCACGTGAAACATTCTTATATCTTTTTATTTGTTTCTTTTATTGTAGTTTTGCAAGTCTTGAAGAGTCATTTCTCTTTTATTTAACAATTCAAGCAATTCGGCAATCCTATCTAAATCGTCTCTGCTATAATAGTCAATGTAAATTCTTCCTTTGTTGTCATTTCCAATTGCAGATACTTTTGTTGCAAAAGTTTTTTGCATTTGATTTATCAAATCTTTAAGTTCGATTGATTGTTCTTGTTTTACCTTAACTTTTACTTTTGGGTCTGTATAGTGCTTTACAGCTTTTTCAAGTTCTCTAACACTCCACTTTTTGCTTTTTGCTGCTTGCGCTATTTTAATTTGGTCGTTTTTGTCCTCAATCACAACCAAGCACCTTGCATGTCCTGCAGACAAATCTCCATCTTCAACCATTTTGATTACATCTGGATAAAGAGTGAGCAATCTTAAGGTGTTTGCAATATTAGAACGGCTTTTTCCAATCCTTTCAGAAACAACTTCTTGAGTAAGACCATATTCTTCCATCAATTCTTTAATAGCTCTTGCAGCTTCGATTGGATTTAAATCTTCTCTTTGCAAGTTTTCTATAATGCTGATTTCTTTAACTTGCTTTTCTGTATAATTCTTTATGATAACAGGAACTTTTGCAAGGCCACACTTGTTTGCAGCTCTCCATCTTCTTTCACCAGCGATTATAAGATAACTTCCGTCTCTTTCTTTGTTTACAACAATAGGTTGAATAATTCCGTGAACCTTGATTGAAGCAGCAAGATCATTTAATGCTTCTTCGTCAAAATTCTTTCTTGGTTGGTTTGGGTTTGGTTTTATTTTTGAAATGTCAACTTCTGTTACACCAACTTCAGAACGATCTTGTTTGGTTATATTATTATAACTATTTTGCTCATCATACACACCAAACAGAGCCTCAAGTCCACGCCCAAGTCCTTTATTAGCCATTTACATTTTCTCCTTTAAATTTAATTTTTCTTAGTTTTGAAATTTTTGTAAAAGGAGTGTTGTTCCTTTTCATAATTTCTTCTGCCAAGCTCAAATACGCTTCTGCCCCTTTTGATGTTGAATCATAAAGTGCAACTGGAAGCCCATGACTTGGCGCTTCTGCAAGTCTTATATTTCTTGGAATTGTTGTCAAATACACTTTTTTGTTGAAAAATTTAAGAATTTCGTTGCTTACTTGATTTGTAAGGTTGTATCTCTTGTCTTTCATCGTCATAACAACGCCTTCAACATCAAGTTCTGGATTTAAGTGATATTTAATCAATCTTACGGTGTTCATAAGCTGAGTTAAGCCTTCCAAAGCAAAAAATTCGCATTGTATAGGTATAATTATGCTGTTTGCAGCCGTCAAAGCGTTTACGGTTATCAAACTAAGCGATGGTGGGCAGTCGATAAGTATAAAATCGTACCCATCTTTGATCTCGTCAAGGATTCTTTTGATAACTTTTTCTCTTTGTGGGATTTGAATCAGCTCAACTTCGGCACCTGAAAGGTCAACTGTTGATGGAATTATAAACAAATTATCAACAATTGTGGTCTGAATTACTTCGTCGTAAGCACTTTCGCCATCAATAAGGTCATAAATCGTCTTTAAATCTTTAGTTTTGTTTATTCCAACTGCCGTAGTTGCATTTCCTTGTGGGTCCAAGTCCAAAATAAGAACTTTTTTATCCATCAAAGCCATGTATGTGGCAACGTTCACGCATGTTGTAGTCTTTCCAACGCCACCTTTTTGGTTGGCAAAAGCAATAATTTTTCCCATCTCTACTTCCTTTCTTTAAAATTATACTAAAATTACCCAAAAAAATAAAGAAAAATAAGCATAATTTCAAAAATTACGCTTATTTACACTTAATTATGTTTATTTTATTGGGTTTAACTTTGGATTGTTTTTGTTTCTAGGATATTTTGCTGGAGTTTTTGAAATTTTTCTTAAAATTAGAATGTTTCTTGCAATATTTTGTTCTGTTATTTCAAAACTTTCAATCTTTTCCACCTTTGCGCCCAAAATTTTGATTGCGTTTTTCGCTTCTTCCAACTCTTCTTCCAATTTTGTCGATTTGTAAATAACTGCCGTCCCACCAATTTTTACAAATGGAAGCAAATATTCGACCAAAGTGTTGAGTGGGGCAACAGCTCTTGCAACTGCAACATCAAAACTTTCTCTGTTTTCTTTTGCAAAATCTTCTGCTCTTGAATGAAATGCTGTTGTGTTGTTCAATTTTAGTTCTGACACAACTTCATTTAAAAAGTTTATTCTTTTGTTTAGGCTGTCAACCATGCAAATTTTTAAATCGGGTCTCACAATTTTGAGTGGAATTGCAGGAAATCCTGCTCCAGACCCGATATCAATCACGCTTGAATTTTGTGGAATAAACTTTTCAGGAATTGCGCTGTCTAAGAAATGTTTAATCAAAACTTCATTTTCTTCGGTGATTGCAGTCAAATTCATAACCTTGTTTGTTTCAACAAGCATAGAAAAATATCTGTCAAACTGGTTTTCCTGTTCTTTTGACACATTTATTCCATATTTTTCAAAAATTTTTACAAGATTTTTCATTTTTTCTTCTTTTCTTCTTTAAATTTTTTAACAAAAACGCTTAAAACAGCAATATCGGAAGGGGATACGCCAGAAATTCTTGATGCCTGCCCAATATTGAAAGGTCCAATTTGAGAAAGTTTTTCAATCGCTTCCGTTCTTATTCCCTTTAAGCCTTCGTATTTAAAGTCTTCCGGTATTGAAACGTTTTCGTTTGCAAGCATTTTATCTATGTCTTCTTGCTGTTGTTTTAAATATCCTTCGTATTTTATGTTTATATTTACAAATTCAAGGAATTTTTTCTCTTCTTCGTTGAAAAGGTTGTATGCTTTGTCAATTTTGTAGATGTCAATGTTGTTTCTCTTCATAACATCTCTAAGTTTCATGCTTTCCTTTGGCAAGGTTTCTTCGTTGTCGGAAAAGAGTTTTTCAAGTTTTTTATCAACTTTTACTTTTGTTTCAAGTTTTTCTTCGATCTCTTTCATAATTTGTTTTTTGTGAAGAAATTTTTGATATCTTTTGTCGTCAACTAGACCAACCTTTCTTCCAATCTCTGTAAGTCTCATGTCGGCATTGTCTTGTCTAAGCAAAAGTCTGTACTCTGCACGACTTGTCATCATTCGGTAAGGTTCGTTTGTACCTTTTGTTACAATATCGTCAATCAAAACACCAATATATCCATCACTTCTCTTTAAAACAAGCCCGTCTTTTCCTTTGTTGTAAAGGTTTGCATTTATTCCAGCAATAAGCCCTTGTGCGCCAGCTTCTTCGTATCCACTTGTTCCGTTTATTTGCCCAGCAAAAAAGAGTCCGTCGACACCTTTAAGTTCCAAAGTCGGTTTAAGTTGAGTTGGGTCAATGCAGTCATATTCTATGGCGTAGGCATCACGCATTATCTCTGCTTTTTCAAGCCCAATAACGCTTTCAACCATTTCTTTTTGTATCTCTGCAGGCATTGAAGTACTAAACCCTTGCAAATACATCTCTTTTGTTTCAAGCGCTTCCGGTTCCAAGAAAAGTTGGTGTCTTTCTTTGTCAGCAAATCTGACAACCTTTGTTTCAATTGAAGGGCAATATCTTGGCCCAACACCTTTGATTTCTCCAGAAATTGCCGGAGCTTTGTCAAGGTTTGCTCTTATAATTTCGTGTGTTTTTGGTGTTGTGTATGTAAGATAACACACAGCTCTGTTTTCAATTTTATTCTCTGTCATAAATGAAAAAGGTTGTATGTTTTCGTCGCCATTTTGGATTTCCATTTTAGAAAAATCCACACTTCTTGCGTGCAATCTTACGGGCGTTCCGGTTTTAAATCTCAAAAGTTTTATTCCAAGTTTTTTTAGGCTGTTTGAAAGATTTTCGCTGTTTTTAAATCCGTTTGGCCCAGTTTTTTCTCTGGTTGATCCAATGATGATTTCACTTTTCAAATAAACGCCTGTTGCAAAAACAACACTCTTTGCTTGGTATTTTATGCCAAGGTGTGTTGTTATAATTTTGTTTTCTCCGTCTATTTCTACGCTGTCAACTTCACCCTGTCTAACAATTAAATTTTTCTCATTTTCAAGGGTCTTTTTCATTTGTGTATGATATTCGTTTTTGTCTGCTTGAGCTCTTAAACTTTGCACTGCAGGGCCCTTTCCACTATTAAGCATTCTTATTTGAATTGCCGTTTTGTCGGCATTTACGCCCATTTCTCCACCAAGGGCATCTATTTCTCCAACAAGCTGTCCTTTTGCCGTTCCACCAATAGAAGGGTTGCAAGCAAGAAAGGCGATAGCATCAAGGCTTATCGTCAACAACAATGTTTTGTTTCCTGTTCTTGCAAGTGCAAGTGCAGATTCACAACCAGCATGTCCTGCACCTATCACAATTGAATCAAATTTTTCCATTTTCCCTTCTTTTAAAATTTAAATTCTACAACCCCGCAGTTGTCCATGTCTATTTTTTCTAGTGGGTCTTTCTTCTCATCTTTCTTTTCTAAAATGTGTTTTATGTATTTATACATTCCACCATGAGAAATTATCAGAATCTCTTTTCCTTTGTATTTTTTCAAGTCTTTCAAAAATGATCTAACTCTCTTGAAAACATCTTCTTCAGATTCTCCACCAAATTCATGTGGATTTGCGAAAAACTTTTTGTATGTTTCCATTGTGTTTATATGTGTTTCCAAACTTCCCTTTCCAACTTCCACAATTCTGTCGTCATAAAAAACGGGGCATTTGTGATATTTTGTTATATAATCACAAGTTTGTTTTGCTCTTGTAAGAGACGAACAAAATATCACGTCATATTTAAAATCTTTAAGTTTTTTGCTTAAAGTTTTTGCTTGTTCAAGTCCTTTTGAATTTAAGGAAGTGTCCGTTCTTCCTTGACTTACATGAAATTTGTTAAAGTCAGTTTCTCCATGTCTTACAAGATATATCATTTTTGTTCCTTTTATTTCCCTAAACAAAATTTTGAAAAAATCAAATTTATTATATCTTCATTTTCTGTATTTCCAGTGATTTTTCCAAGTGTCAACCACAATTTTTTGACAAGCATTGAAAGCACGTCTATTTGGAGATTTTGGTTTTGTCCTATCTCTTCCAAAATGCTTTTTGCATCTTTTAAAATCTGAACTTGTCTTTCGTTTGTCAAAACCAGATTGTTGAAGTCGATTTCTTCGTTTAAAACCATGTTTAAAATCTTTTGTTTGAGTTTTTCTACGTTTTTGTTTGTTGTGGCAGAAATTTCAATTTCGTTTTTCTTCTTTTCCAAAACTCTCTTTTTGTCAGTCTTGTTTATAAGGGTGATAAATTTCTTTCCTTTCAAAAGGTTTTCTATTTCTTTGTCTTCTGCCGTTTCATTTTCGCTTCCGTCAAGCACAAAAAGCACAAGGTCTGCAGTGTTTAAGTTTTGTTTGCTTTTTTCAATTCCTATATTTTCAACAATGTCTTTTGTCTCTCTGATTCCTGCAGTGTCAATAAGATTTATTTTTATTCCGTGATAAATAAAACTCTCTGTTATGCTGTCTCTTGTTGTACCTTTTATGTCGGTTACAATGGCCCTATCTTCGCCAAGAAGGGCATTCATGATACTACTTTTGCCAACGTTTGTTTTTCCAACAAGAGCAACATTTATTCCGTTTTTTATGTAGGTTGCACTTTGAGATTGTGAAAGTATTTTTTCTATTCTGTTTTCAGTTTGAAAAAGTCTTTCTCTTATATCAAGTTTAAGATTTAACTCTTCTGTTTCATCAGGGTAATCCATTCCAACTTCAATTTCTGCAATCATTGTTTGAATGTTTTGTTGTTCTTCCAAAATCTCTTCTGCAAGCCTGCCGTTTGTGATTTGCAAACTGCTGTTAAGTTCGCCTTCCGTCTCTGCGTTGATTTCTCCAATAATTGCTTCTGCTTTGTCAAGCGTAATCTTTCCATTTAAAAATGCTCTTTTGGAATATTCTCCGGGCTCTGCCATAACTGCACCAGCATTCAAACACGCTTCAACAATTTTTTGCGCAAGCAAAACTCCACCATGCACCTGAAATTCTACAATGTCTTCTCCGGTGTAAGAAAATGGAGCTTTAAAGTAAACCATCAAACACTCTTCTTTTGCTGTTTCTGAAAGATCAAACGTGCCAAAGTACATAAATCTTGGTTTTATTTTTCCTTCGTCAAAATGTTTGGAATGAAAAAGTTTGAGTGCAACAGGCAGGCTGTCTTTTCCACTCATTCTGACAATAGCAACGGCACCTTTTCCAAGTGGTGTAGAAATTGAAACAATGCAATCTCTCATAGTGCTTTTATTATAACAAAGGTTATAAAAAAAATCAAACATCAATTGATGTTTGGTTTTTTAAGATTTTTAGTATCTTTCTTCGTAGTCTTTTGGGAAAACCATGAGATATCTGTGTGGTTCTGTTCCTTTGCTCATTGTGGTTACTCTGTCGTCATCTTGAAGAGCAAGGTGTAAAATTCTTCTTTCACTTGCAGGCATTGGTTCAAACTTGAAATATCTTTTTGTTTTTGCAACTTTGTCTGCCGTTCTCTTTGCAAGAGCTCTCAAAGATTCTTCTCTTCTGCCACGATAGTTTTCAACATCAAGCACAATCTTCTTTCCTTCGCTTTTTACAACCAAGGACATAAGATAAGAGAGAGAATTTAAACATTCGCCATGGTGGCCGATAAGTTCGTTGAGATTTTCTCCGGTGAGATTATAAAATTCAACGCCATCTTCTTCTTTTCTTTCAAGTGTTGCAGAAATTTCAAGTGCGCCAAGCACACCATCTACAAATTCTTGTGCAGTAAATTTTCTTTCAATACGTTCTTTCTTCTCTGTTTTTTCTTCAGCCTTTTCTTGTTTTTTTGCAACTTTAGATTCTTCTTTTTCCTGCTTTTTTGCGGCTTTTTCTTCAGGTTTTACGTATTCTTCGTCTGCAACAATTTTTACTTTTCTTTCTGCTTTTTCTTCGTGTTTTTCGATTTTTGTTTTTACAAACTTTTCTGCAAAATCTTCGTCGGTCTCTTCTTTTTCAAGTTTTTTCTTAAGTTCTTCTTTCTTTTCGTACTTTTCAAGGGCATCTTCTGAAATCGAAACTAAAACTTTTGCTTTCTTTAAAAATCCACCTTCACTTAAAATTTTGATGTCTACATCTTCTCTTGATGCTTTGAGTTCCAAAAGAGCATTTTGAATTGCCTGCTCTATGTTTTTCCCTGTTGCTTCACATTCACGCATTATTTTATCTCTCCTTTCTTTTTAACTTTATCACATTTCAAAAAAAATAACAAGTTTTTTGTTAAATGTTTTGTTTTTGCTCTGTTTTGTTGTATCATATTTAAACAAAGGAGAAAGAAATGTTAATCACAATAACAGGAAAGCCTTGCAGTGGAAAATCAACTGCAGCAAAGTTGTTGCAAGAACAACACAACTTTCAAAGAATTGGCGTGGGGGACATGTTTAAAGAAGAAGCAAAAAAACGTGGACTTAGCGCAGAAGAATTCAACGAACTCTGCATGAAAGACCCATCTTACGACTTCTTTATTGACAAACTTACGGAAGAAAAGGGTAGGGAACTTGAGGGGCAAGACTATATTTTTGACAGCCGTTTAGCGTGGCATTTTGTACCTGTTTCGTTTAAAGTTTTTGTCGACCTTGACGAAGACACAATGGCATATAGGCTTGTAAATTCTGACAGAGAGGGCAAAGAAAAATACGACGACTATGAGTTGGCAAAAAAATCTGTAATCAACAGGACAAACCTTGAAAACAAGCGTTATAAAAAGATTTATGGCGTTGACATGTTTGACCTTTCAAACTATGATTTTGTTGTTGACAGCAAGGACCTTACTCAGCAAGAAGTTGCAGACACAATTTGGAACGCATACAAAGTTTTTGAAGAAAAATACAATCACAAAAACAGCAAAAAATAAAAAACGCTTGCAAAAAAGTTTAAAATATGTATAATAAATAGTGCTTACTCAAAAGCACAATATGCGAAGTTGGCTGAGCGGTCGAAAGCACCAGTCTTGAAAACTGGCTTACCGAAAGGTAACTGGGGTTCGAATCCCTAACTTCGCGCCAACAAAGTGAGTTGAAATGACTCACTTTTTTTATTTTAAAAAAGTTGATAGGTTTATGAAATCTTGCAAGGCAAGGGGAAAACAAAAAAAGACTCTTTTTCAAGAGTCCTTTTGTTTTTTTTGATTATGGCAATTCAGGAACAACCACGTTTACACTCATAATGAATGGGTTGTATGCAGAGTTTGTTGGTCTAAACATAATTCTCCAATTTCTGTCTGCAGATGCCATATAATCTCTGCTTCTTACGCAATATTGCGTTTCGCCACTAACTTCATAATACAAGCATTGATTGTTTCCTGTCGTCATTTCTTGTGGATTTCCATTTTCGTCTTCATAGTCATAAAGGAGACACCAAGATCCTTCAATTCCTTCAAAACCTTCTCCTTCTGGATCGTGTGTTGGGAGAGTGTTGTTTGGAACGAATACACAATCGTTTCTTGTTTCAAGTGTGATTGTTGCGTACGTACCAGTTGCGTGATATCCGTTTTCATCTTGTGTGTATGAAACTTCTGTTCCAAGAGCTGTAATCACTCCGCTTGGCAAATCTTCTTTGTGCCAATCAATTTCAACATCAATTTCATTAAGTGATTTATACATTGCGTCATTTGGAATGAATCTGTAATACAACCACGAAATGTTGCTAAGTTCTGATGGAAGAACTGTTGTCCCTGGTGTTGTCAAAACATATCCGTTGCCGTTGTAATAGTACACTGCCCAATGTCCAAGTGTTGTTGTAACTCCTGACTCTGTTGTGTCGTGTGCAGGATCTGCTTCTGTTGGAACAAGTCTTGTCAATTCACTTATTCTCACATTGTTTGCTGCTACATAACTCTTGTTTTGATATTCGTCAATTTCTTCAACAAAGAAGTTTCCGTAGATTTCTTCAAGTTCTTGTTCTGTGTATTCATATTTACGCATCACAATTTGAACAGGATTGATTGGAGTATATTCTAGTGAAACCGCTGTTTGTGCAATTGTGATTGAGATGTTTGCATAAGTATAATCGCTTGTGCTTCCAGTAAATGTAAATGCAAACTCACCATCATCCAAACCAGTTTGATCTATTGCGGCACCAACAAAATCTCCGCTTTCTGTCAAAGCAAATTGAATTGTCGTGGATGGATACAAACTCTTTACAAAATTGTAAGTTTGATTTGAAAGTGCCACAACAACTCTGTTTTGTGCTCCAGGGATATAAGTGAATTCATAGTTTTCTGATGTGTTTCCGTTGTATGTGTAATTTTTCTCAAAATAGCATTGTTCAAAATTGATTTTTACAATTTCCCAATCAAATTGTTGGCCTGTGATATATACGTCTGTTCCATCAACATAATAGTTTACAGAATCTTTAAGTGTGTATATTGTGTGATAATTTCCAACTGCTGTCTGTGCTGTTGTTGTGCCAGAAACATTAAAGAATTCTCCGTCTACATCAACACCCAAGAAGTGTGGTTGATTATCAAATGTGAATGTGCTGCCGTTTACTGATGGGGCACTTACACTTCCTCGATTGATTTCTACATCTACATAGAAAATTGTTGTATTGTCTTCTGTTGCATAATATTTTTCAAACTCTGCTAAAGAATATTCATCAACTTTAAATTGTGCCTGAAGAACAATTCCGTTGTCCGTTGAATCAAAACGGCTTACATTGTTTCCATTTTCATCTTTACCATTTAAAACAATATTTCCAAATCCAAAAAGTCCGTTTCTTCCACCACCAAGCATTGTGCAACTGATTCTGCTATAGTCAGCGTGTGTTGATTCGGTTCGAATTAACAAACCTCTAAGATCGTCAAGTGTAAGGGCTTTTTGTCCTCCATTGTTGAAACGTTGTCCATCAAAGTAATAGGTTATTGTATTTGTCAAGCTGTCAAGTATTTCATCTACAAGATTTGCATCATAATCTTCACCTTCAAGGTGGATTGTGTTTCTCCAAATGAAATCACCTTTTTGGATTGTTAGTGTTGATGTTGGAGTCGTAAGTACTGCTGCGTGATTGTTGTCTTGATATTGTGCAAAAACATAGTATTGTCCTGGAGCAAATTGTGCGTTTTCTGTGTAAACAACAAGTGTGTTGTCATTGCGAACTTTTCCTGTTGTGATTAAACCTGAATAATGGTACAAGAAAGTGTTTCTTCTTTCTTGCCTTATATAAGCTGCAATATCTTCTGTTATTTCAGGATCATTTGGAGCCACAATTTCGTTGTATTTTGTAAGAAGATCGTCTCCTTGTGCAACTTCAAATTGTCCACCACCATATACATCATACCATTCAAATGTATAATCTTCTGGTGCATATTTTGGCATTGCATAAACTTGTCTTACTTTTGTTCCTGAAACAACTTCGTGTTCATCATTATCATATACATAAACTTTATAGTTTGATGTGTATGTGTCTTCGTCAAAACGCTCCTTATATTCTGGGCAGCCAAACTTGTAAGAAGAGTTGTTGTAATAAGCGCTGTAATTTGTCACATCATTTTGAACAACTGCAATTTTTATATTGTTTTTCTCATAGTTTGATACAGCCGTAATAGTAATACTAATTGATGCTTTTGTTCCTCTAAGTGTGTATACAACTTTATATTCTCCAACATTAAGTGGGAGATGATGGTTAACATCTTCCATCTCATTCCACTCTTCTGGGGTTATATGTCCTTGTCCATCATCTGTTTGAGAGTGTCCTGAATAATATTTTATGGAAAATTCTTCTTCAAGATCTTCAAGTTCTTTTTGAGAGAAGTTTTTGTCGTCAATTTCTTTCTTTTTTCCACTTTTATATTCAATATAATACTTTAGGTTGTTTTCTACATCGTCAAAAGAAAGGCCGTATTGTTCATAGCAATATTCATTTTGTGAAGCAGACTCTACTCCTTTGTCTCCATAGGTGATAAGCAATCTGTTGAATTCTTCTTTTCCTTTTTCTCCACCACAAGCAGTAAGTGCTATTCCAAGTGGAAGCATAAGAAAAAACGCAATTATTGCAAACAATTTTTTCTTCATAAAAACCCCCTTTTTCAAAGTTCTTTTTATTACAATATTATTGTATCATTGTTTTACAAATTATGTCAAACTAAAAATTGTTTTTTAAGATTTCGTTTACTCCAATCAAAATACCAAGTTTCCCGTATTCATACGTGAGCCCACCTTGCATATAAGCCGTAAAAGGCTCAATCATAGGGCCATCGGAAGACAATTCGATTGTCGAACCACTTGTAAAACTTCCGTCTGCCATAATTTCTTCGTGTGGATATCCTGCCATTCTTTCTGGCACTGGCATAAAGTGGCTGTTTATTGGAAGTCCTTTTTGAAGTCCAACATGGAAATTTATCATGTCTTTTCTGCTTCCAAGTTCTACCATTTGAATAATGTCTGTGCGTTTGTCTTCTGCTTTTGGATTTACAACATATCCAAGTTTTTCAAGAAGTTTGCTTGCAAACGTCATTGTTTTAAGTGCAGAACAAACTGCGTTTGGGGCAAAATAAAGCCCCTTGAAAAAGTTTATGTTTTCGTTGAAATTTGCTCCAAGTTCTTTTCCTACTCCTGGGGCAGAATACGTTTCTGCAATATCTTCAACAAGTTTCTTTTTTCCAACAATATATCCACCCGTCTTTGCAATTCCACCACCAAGGTTTTTCATGAGTGATCCAACAACCAAGTCTGCACCAACGGCAGTAGGCTCTTTTTCTTCAACCAAATCTCCGTAGCAGTTGTCAACCATGATAATCACTTCTTTGTCAACTTGCCTTATTGCCTTGCAAACCCTTTCAATCTTTTCAATTGTCAAACTTGGCCTGTGAGAATACCCACAAGAACGTTGAATTTCAACAACTTTAACTCCACCTTTTTTAAGTCTGTCAGTGATCGCTTTTGTGTCAAAATCTCCGTTTAGAAGTTCGATTTGTTCGTATTTGATTCCCCTTTTAATCAAAGAGTTTCTGCTGTCTCCAGCAGTTCCGATTATTGTTTGAAGTGTGTCATATGGGGCACCACTTATTGACAAAAGCGTTTCTCCAAAATTTAAAAGTCCATTGAATGTAAGTGAAAGGGCGTGCGTCCCCGACATAATCTGTGGTCTAACCAAAGCGTCTTCCGTTTCAAAAATTTCTGCATAGATTGCTTCAAGTTTGTTTCTTCCTTCGTCATACCCACCATAGCCGTTTACTTCAGCAAAATCAGAACTTGCAACTTTCTGGTTTTGAAAAGCCTTTAAAATTCTTGCAGAATTTCTTAAACAAAGTTCGTCATATTCCTTAAGTTTTGGTTCTATCTCTTTTTCGACATTTTCGGAAAGTTTTAGCAATTTTTCGTCAATATTGTATCCAAAAATCATCTTTTTTCTCCTTATCTTTTCTTGCTTATTTTACTATTTTTTACTCTGCCGTGTCAATAAAACGTTTGACAGAAATCTTCTTTTGATGTATTATATAGGCATTGTAAAAGGAAGCGTAATGACTTTTATTCAAATTTTGTTCAAAATCAAATATCCATCTCCATAACACACTTTGTGTGAGATTTTTTGTTTGATTTAAAAGGATAAAATTATGAATAGAGATAATAATATAGAGTTTTCTTCACAACCAAAGAAGAATTGGTTTGTGAGAGTTTGGAATTATTTTACTACATACGAAAAGATTTGGTTCTTTTCTATTTTGGTTCTTGCAATTGTTTTTACAATTGTCTTTCCTGAGGATAGAGAGGAGCTTTTGATAAATCCTCCACTTTTGATGGCGTTATATTTGCTTGATGTTGTAACCAACATTGCTTGCGAACTTTTGATTTCCAAGCAAAGCAAATGGAATTTCCTTGTTTCTCTTGTTGTTGAGTTTACAGAAATTGCTATCTGCATCGTTTGTGCTTACCGCTGGGCAACTCTTGCAGTTACAATTTTCTTCTGGATTCCAATTGATATAATCAGTTTTATAAATTGGAACAGACACAAAGACAAAAAAGAAGAAGAGTTGACTGTTGTAAGAAAGCTGACATGGTGGCAAGACATTATTGTTTTTGTTGCAGTTGCCGCTTGGACAATCGGTGTTGGATATATGCTTACATGGATTGACCTTGAAGGAATTTACTCTTACAATGAAGTCATAAAAGATGCAGCATGCTATCTTGATGCTTGTGCCTCTGCTGTTGAAATTGTAAATGGTGTGTTTATTTTGCTGAGATATCGAGAACAATGGGGAGCTTGGTATATTGTCACATTCCTTGAAGTTGCTCTAAATATCATGGCTGGGCAATGGGTTCTTCTTGTACTTAAAGTTGGATATCTTACAAACACAACTTATGGTTATGTCAAGTGGACAAAATACATCAAATCACACAAAGTTGAAAGTGTTGGAAACGAAACATTTGTTCAAACTCAAAATGAATAAAGCAGTCTAATCACTGCTTTTTTTATCACAATTTTTCTTCTTTTCATATATTGTGTCTAGGAGAAAATTATGGCAAATGACATTTTTTACATAGGAGCCAATGATGAGCATGGTGTCAACCCACCAACTCCGGGAAAAAGGACTCCACTTGTTCCAAATCTTGGCAGACCAATTTTTGAAAACGAATTTAACAGATCTGCAAAAAACAAGTTTATTGAAGCGCTAATGAGAAACGACTTTTCGGTTTATGATGTAAAGCCGGAATTGCAAGACATTTCAATCAGTCAAAGAATAACAAGAATAAACAGGCAAAACCTTACACTTTTGATTACGTTTGCTTACAATGCTTTTGGTGATTCCTTTAATTCTGCAAATGGTGTTGAAGTTTTTTATTCTTCAAAAAACTCAAAGGCGACAGAAAGCAGAACTTTGGCAGAAGATGTTTACAACTCTCTTTTGCAGGGCACAAGTCAAAACGGCAGGGGAGTGAAAGATCTTGATGTTGGAGTTTTGTCAAATGTAAACTGCCCGTCAGCACTTATTGAAGCCGGATTTATGACAAATCTTCGTGAAGCAGGGCTTATGATAAACCCACTCTTTCAAACTGAAGTTGGAGAAGAGACTTGTCAGGGCGTTTCAAAATATTTGGGTGCAACATACATAAACAGAGACGATTTGACTGCATACGACACCATTCGACAAAATTCTGCAGGAAATTTTGTTTATCTGTTGCAATTTATTTTGAAAGAACAATTTTCTTACAATCTTGCAGTTGATGGAATCTTTGGAACAAACACCAGAAACGCCGTCGTTGACTTTCAAACAAGAAACTCTTTGACTGCTGATGGTATTGTTGGGCCAAACACATGGAAAACACTTCTGAATCTTCCACAATACCCAATTTTAAAACGTGGGGCAAGGGGGAGTTATACAAGATTTTTGCAACAACTCTTGGAGAGCAAATTTATTCCTGTTGGAACAATTGATGGGATTTTTGGAGAAAAAACAGAAGCAGCTGTAAGGCGTTTTCAAGAAGAAAACAATCTTGCAGTTGACGGCATTGTCGGTCCAAACACTTGGGGTATTCTTACATCATTATAGAAAATAAAAAAGGACTTAGGTTTTAAGTCCTTTTTAAATATTTCTTGTTCCATTGATGCCGTCTGCATATTTACATGGATCAGCACATTGATAACCAGCTTTACATCTTGAACCACCTTTCCCAAGCACATCCAAAACTTTTATTCTCTTTTTGTATGTCAAAGCTCTTTGTTTGTTCCATTCTCTTTTTTCTTTGTCTGTTGTAAACAAATTTTTTACTGCAAGTCCCACCAGTTTTACCTTAAGTGCTTTTGCCATCATTTTGGCTGTTTGTGTTGTTTGTTGATTTATTTCAAGTTGTGCTCCAGAGCAACATCTTTCAAACGCCTTAAGTTTAAAGTCTTCGTATGTTCCTTGTTCGCTTATCATAACAAGCATTCCCTGTGGAAAGTTGGGCGCAAGTGAAAGGCAATCTTTTTTCCACTCTTCAACAAGCTCTGGTTTTGATTTCAAAATTGGTGGAATGTAAAATTCAGGTTTTTGAAGTTTTGTCATTCCGTGTTTCAGTGTTCTGTGTCTGTGAGCTTGTGCATATTGTGCAATAGATCCTTTGTAGGAAAGACTATAATCGTCTCCACCGAAGTGTTTTTCGACAGGAAAGTCTCGAATTAAGGAAAGAGCTCTTCCTTTTGCATTTTTCAACAATCCTTCATTTAGAGCATCTAAGAATGGTTTTCCATTGCTTCCAACAACTTTTTCCATCGCTTCAATCATTTCTTTAAGTGCAGGTGCAAGCCTTTTTGAAAACTCATCTTCCTTTCCTTCAAATTTTTCAAGCTCTTCTCTAAACATCATATAAAGTTGATTGAATTGTCTGTAAGAAACGCTATGTATCATTATTGTTGGCGTAAAAGCTGAAGTTAAGTATCTTGCATTTTCTTGTGCAAGTTTTTCGATTTTTCTTTCTGTAAACCATTTTGGACAACTTTCTGCATCTTGTTCTGTAATTTCTCTTTTGAAAATTTCAAGCCATTTGTCGTAAAGGGTTTGTTCTTCTTCCGGCAGAACCATTTTTGTATATCTTCCTGATTTTTCGCTTGTTGTATACATTGCTTCGTTGTTTAGCATCATTGCAATAATCTTTGGAATGCCATTTAATTCAAATGTGAAATATGGGTGATCAAACAAACTCTGATGCCCAAGTTTTTTTGATCTTTCAGCTCTTTTCTTTGTTTTAGTTGGATCTTCAGCAAAAAGTTCTTCTGTTGTTCCCGGGAGATAGCAAACTCCACCTACTTTTCCTGCAATATCAGTAAATTCTTCTGCAGTTGCAATATAATTTTCTTTTGTTGAATGTAGAATTTTTATCTCCATATTTCATCTCCGTTGGGTCAAGTTTAACACACAAAATTGGGGTTGTCAAGGGTTAAAACCAATAAAAAAAGGCAATCTAAAATTGCCTTATTTTTCTTCAATATTTTTTCTTCTATAGTCCACCACAACAACATCTTTGTCTTGTTTTTTCTTCATGTCATGTTCGTTCCATTTCTTTACAATGATTGTTGTAAGTGGGGTAAGAACAAGCATCATAAGTTGTCCTACAATAATGTAAACTGCAAACAAACTTGTATACATAAATGTAAAGATACCCATGATAAGTGGCATTATGAAATACATGATTTTTGATTGTTTCTGTTGTCCAGCTTGACCCTTCATCATAAAGTTTGAAAGCCAGAGTGAAAGGAATGAAACAACCATTGCGATTATTGTCAAAATATAATAACCATTCTTTCCAAAATCTTTCTTTCCAACACCATTTGTGATTACAAACTTGAAGATTTTTCCTTCATAGTCGTTTGCTTTTTCTGTCGCTTTTTCTGTTTTTGTATAGTATTTTGAAAGGTAGTTTTTGATTTCTTTCTCATTGAAAAGTGGGCTTGTTGGGGATTCTGCTTTGTAAATGTTTTTAATCCACATAAAACTTTCTTGGTTTTCTTCGTAGTTTTGTGTGGCAAGTTTTACGGCCCAGTCAACAAGTTTTTCACTAAGTTCTGTTCCAACATAATCAGCGTTTGGAGCTTCTGTTGTTCCTTTATCAACGTATTTGTGGATTTTGTCGTAAATTCTACTATTTGATTCTTCATCTTTTGTAATATTCTCAAGAAGGATGTCATGTGGTCCTCCGTTGATAACAACATGAAGTTTATTCCCAACAATTTCGATTGAAAGTTCGTCTCCATCGGTGTAGCTTGATGTTATATCTCCGTTTTCGTTTAATGCAATCACATTTGCATAAATGTTTTTCATGTCTTCATATTTGTTTACAATGTTGTATTCGGAAACGCTTCTAAGGGCATTCCAAAGTGTCAAAAAGACAACAAATTGCAAAACAAGATTTATGAGCATTGGAAGACAAGCTCCCATCATTCCAAATTGATATTTTTTGTAAATTTCGCTTTGTTTTTGTTGCATCAATCTTGTGTCATAACCATACTTCTTTTGAATTGCGTCAAGTTCTGGTTTCATTTTTGCCATGATTACGTTGTTTTTCATGGAAGTCTTTTTGTTTATGACATCAAGAACAACAAACAAAAATCTGATTATGATAGCAACAAGAATAACTGCCCAAATGTAACTTCCAACACTGCCTTTAAAAGCGTTTAAGATTGATTCCCAAACACCTTTTGGTTGTGGAAGTGATATAAGCGCTGTGCTTACAAAATCCATATTGCTTCTCCTTTTATGTTTATTGGAATAGGGTCATACCCACGCTTCTTTTGAAATGGGTTGCACCTGAAAATTCTTTTTGTTCCAAGCCACCAGCCTTTAAAAATTCCAAACTCTTTTACTGCTCTTACCATATACGTTGAACACGTAGGATAAAACAGACAGCTGTGTGGAAGAAGTGGCGAAATTGCAACTTTGTAAATATAGACCGGAAAAAGAAAAATCACGGCCAAAACTTTTTTAAACGTTCTTTTTTCTTTCATATTTTTCAAACAGAGTCAAAAGCTCATTTTTTATTTCTATAAATTCAAGGCTTGTTGCGTTTTCTTTTGCTAGCACAACATAATTACAAAAAGAAGGAATGTTGACATAGAGCCTACAAATCTCTCTCATCCTTCTTTTAAGTAAATTTCTTTTGTTTGCTTTGCCAAGTTTTTTGCTTATGGAAAAACCGATTCTATAGTTTTGATATTTGCTTTTTACGGCAAACAAAACAAAGTTTTCTGTATAAAACTTTTCACCTTTCTTATAGATGTAGTTAAATTCACTATTTTTTCTTAATCTGTGATCCATACTTCAACTTTTAAGCAGCAAGATTTTTTCTGCCTCTGTTTCTTCTTCTCTTCAAAACGTTTCTTCCGCCGTTTGTTCTCATTCTTTCACGGAAGCCATGAACCTTTTGTCTTTTACCTTTCTTTGGTTGGTATGTTCTTTTCATTTTTTTCTCCTTATTTGCATAATATCCTATTGTAAAATAGTTTCTGCTTTATTATAAATTATTTAAACCCAGCTTGTCAACCATTGCTCTTTGAAAATTTTGTCTTTTTTAATAATAAAAAACACCCAAACGGGTGCTTGTTTTGTTTGTTTTATTCTCAAACAGATATATCTGTATAGTTGTCTGCATCTTCTGGCATTTCAATTGTTCCTTTGAAAGATTTGATGCTTATTTTCGATGTTTCTTTGTTTGTGCCATTTTTTGCTTCTTGATACATCTTGGCTTCAACAAGTTTTTTGTTTTTGTATACGTATTCAATTTCAATTTTAAAAGTTGAACCTTCAACTTTAGCATTTATTTCCATGCTTAATGTAAGATTTTTCTTTGACTCTTCCTTTTTATAAGTTATATCACCATATTTAGAATACGCTGAATAAGCTGAAAAAATTTCTTTCAGTTCTTTTTTTGTTGCTCTTTGTGGATCTTTTTCTGCATCTTCAATATCACTTGAATAAATGTTGAATTTTGAAGGTTTCGCAGAAAGTAATGCCTTTTCTTTTACAACATTTTCTCCGTTTGTTGTTTTTACGTACAACCATGTTCCATCAGTCCAAAATTCATCTGAACCATCTTTTTGATACATTGCTGAAACATGACCTTCTTCATCATAAAGAACTTTTCTGTACTGATTGTCATCTTCATAAGTTTCACTAATTTCAACACCTATAGCAAACAAATTTGTGTCACTCATAGAGTCGATAATTTTATTTGCTTCTTTAAGACTAATCTTTTTTGCGCATCCTGCAAAACCTAATGTTGCAAGAACAACAAACATAAAGCAAGCCACAACTTTTAATATTTTTTTCATATTTCCCCCTTCTTAAATTTATTATGCACAATTTATTTGTCTTCTGTCAATAAAAAACACCCAAACGGGTGCTTTTATTGTTTATTTTAACCGATCATTCTTACTGGAAGTATAAGATATAAGAATTCATCTCCTTCAACTGGAACGATAACACATGGATTTGCAGGGGAGTTGAAGCAAACTTTTACAAACTCATCTGCGTTTGCATGCAAGTTTTCAATAAAGTATCTTGCGTTGAATGCAATCAAAAGTTCTTTTCCTGTTGTGTTTACAGGGACGTTTTCTTTTACATTTCCAAGTTCAGAATTTGATGTTATGCACAAATTCTTTTCTTTCACTTCAAATTTTACACAATTCCCTTGTCCAACTTTTGAAAGAAGAGAAGCTCTTTCAAGTGCATCTTCAAACTGCTCTTTGTTTATCACACAAACTGTTTCGTAGTTTGCTGCGATAATTTGTTTGTAGTTTACAAAATCACCTTCCAAAAGTCTGGTTGTAAGTTTTGTATCTCCAAAGTCAACCATAAGAGTATTTTTGTCAACATAAAGATTGATCATGTCGTCAGAGTCGTCCAAAAGTCTGGAAATTTCTGACAAACTTTTTGCAGGAATAACAATGTTTACATCAAGGTCAGAAACAATGTTTTTCTTTACTTTTGCAAGTCTGTATCCATCAAGGGCAATTGCGTTGAGTGTGTTTCTTTCAATGTCAAAAAGCACACCTTTAAGGATTGGTCTTGAGTCGTCAACAGCAACTGAGAATATTGTCTTGTTGATTATTGTTTTAAGGTCTTTTTTAGAAATTCCAAAATATTGCATTGTTTCAACATTTTTGAAAGATGGATATTCCAAGACGTTGTAGCATTGAATGATACTTTGGCTGTCGTCATAACGAATGATCATTTGATTTTTTTCGTTTATTTCAATTTCAATCATTTCGTTTGTAAGTTTTTTGATAAACTCTGTAATAAATTTTCCTGGCACAACACCTTCACCTTCTGCTTTGATGTTTGCCTTGATTTTCTTTTCAATAGAAAGCTCTGTGTCTGTCGCACTTAAGGTGAGTGTGTCATCTTCGGCTACAATTTTGATTCCTTCTAAAATTGGGTTTGTGATTTTGTTTGAAATAGCTTTGCTTACACTTAAAAAGGCATCAGAAAGCTCAATTCCATGACAACTAACTAACATTTTTCTTTCTCCTTTAACACTGATATTATATCACACACGCACGCTTGCACGCAAACGAATATTTAGAATATTTTTTATTTAAATTATTCTATTATTTATTAGTGCATGTGCAATTGTGGATAACTCTAAACGCACCCAAAACTTACACAAAATATAGTGTCATTTGTGCCGTTGATAGCACCATATTTTGTTTGTTGTTGACTATGCAAAAATGTGGACAACTCTGTGCACAAGCAAATGAAGTTATACACATTTACACATCTTAAAAACTGCTTGTCAAAATGTTTTTGATTTCATTCACAAGAGTTTGTGTTTTTCTGTTTACTTTCATGTCTGAAGATATCTTGTCTCTTGAGTGCATAATGGTTGTGTGGTCTCTTCCACCAAACACTTTTCCAATATTTACAAGTGGCAAACTTAAGAGTTCGTCGATAAGATAAATTGCAATCATTCTTGGCTCAACAATCTCTTTGTTTTTCTTCTTTCCGGTTATGTCGTCTGTCGAAATGTTGAAATAACTGCAAACAACATTTATGATTTTTTCTGGGGTAAGTTCGTTTTTAATTTCTTCTTTTTGATTTGCAAAAATTTCTTTTGCTTCTTCAATTGTTGCCATTTCTTTTCCCTTGATTTTTGCCATCAAGAAGATTTCTTTAAGTTTTCCAACAAGTTCTCTTACGTTTGAATCAACTCTCTCTGCAATATAAGAGATTGCTTCTTCGTCAACATTATACTTTTCGATTTGGCTCTTCTTCTTTAAAATGGCAATTCTTGTTTCAAGGTCAGGTTTTGAAATGTCGTGAATAACACCACTAGAACATCTTGTTTTGATTCTGTCTTCAAGAGTTGGAAGTTCGTTTGGGTGTCTGTCAGAACACAATACAACCTGTTTTCCCAAAGAGAACAACTCATTGAAAGTGTGGAAAAACTCTTCTTGAATTTCTTTTCCCCTTGACAAAAACTGAATGTCGTCAACCATCAAAACGTCAAGATTTCTGTAAAGGTCTCTAAACTCCATAACAGCTTTGTTTTTTGATGGTGAAAGAAGAGAAGATATGTAAGCGTTTGTAAATTGTTCACACGTTACATATTTGATTTTAAGTTCTGGAGAATATTGTCTGATATAATTTCCAATTGCGTGCATAAGGTGGGTTTTTCCAAGTCCGGAGCCACCATAGATAAAGAGTGGGTTGCAGAAGTTTGAACCCGGATTTTGTGCAACAGCTTGAGCTGCTGAATAGACAAATTGATTGCTCTTTCCAACAACAAAATTGTCAAAAGTAAATTCTTCTGTAAATGGATTTGGTTCGTCTTTTACAGAAGGAGCAATCTCTACTTTTTTAGACTTGTCCAAATACTCAATTTCTTCGTTTTGATCCAAAACGACAATATTTAATTTTTTGCCACTCACTTCACTTGCGCAATCAGCAATTTTGTCGATAAAATTTCTTAAAATCTGATTTTTTGCAGAGACTGAAGGTGATGCAATGACAAGGTTATCCTTTTCGTCAAGATCAACAGGTTTGATTGGTTTAATCCAAATGGTAAACGAAACGGTGGAAATTCTAAGTTCCAACTTTTCAAGGATTTGTTGCCAAAGTTCGTTTATGTTTTGCATAGCACACTCCATAATATTATAAAAAAATTATAAGTAAACAAAAATAAATTGTCAAGCAACTTTGATATTTAAAAATTTTATGATAAAATACCATATATGAAGATAGAAAGCCTTACAATTTCAAACTTTAGAAACTATCAAAACCTTAAAATCAACTTTGACGAAAAGGTTAATATTTTTATTGGAAAAAATGCTCAAGGGAAAACAAATTTGCTTGAGAGCATATATTATTGTTGCATAGGAAAAAGTTTTAAATCTTGCAAGGACAAAGAACTTATAAAATGGGGAAGCGAAAACCTTTTTGTAAAACTTGTTGCAAACAGAAAATACACAGACAAAACCATTGAAGTAAGGATTTCAAACACAGGCAAAAAAGAGATAAAAATAAACTCTCTTCCAATAAGAAAAATTGGAGAACTTATTGGAGAAGTAAACATAGTTTTCTTCTCTCCACAAGAGCTTAAACTTGTAAGAGAAAGCCCAGAAGAAAGAAGAAGATTTATGGACATAGACATATCCCAAAACAACAAGAGATATTTTTATCAACTTTCAAGATACGAAAAAATCTTGGCAAATCGAAACAAACTTTTGAAAAACAGCCAAACAATAGATGCCGTTTTGGAGACAATTGACATTTGGGATAGGGCTCTTATCTCATCAGCAAAATATATTGCCTTTGAAAGAAAAAAGTTTGTTGAAGAAATTTTGCCTTATGCTCAAAAAGCACATTCTTATATAAGTGGTGGAAAAGAAGAACTTTTGCTCAACTATTTGTGTGGGTGTGGGGTAGAACTTGACGAAAATTTTGAAAAAAACTTAGACAAACTTCTAAAGAAAAATGTTTCAAAAGACTACAAACTTGGATATACAACACTTGGCGTTCACAGAGACGATATAGACATCTTTTTAAATGGTGTTGAAGTCAAAAATTTTGGTTCTCAAGGACAACAGAGAACGGTTGGACTTTCGCTTAAACTTGCAGAACTTGAAAATATGTATAATATAAACGGAGAATATCCAATTTTGCTTTTAGATGACGTCTTTTCAGAACTTGATACAGACAGACAACGCAGGCTTTTAAAATTTGTGGACAGAACTCAAACTTTTATAACTTGCACAGATGAGAAAAAACTTGAAGGAAAGCTTTATTTTATTGAAAATGGGGGCTTGAAGAAATAATATTTTTTGAGTATAATATGTTTGGTAAAAGCATTTGTTTTATGTAAAATAAAATAAAGGAGATCAATTTTATGGATACAGCGATAAAATGGGGATTGATAGGAGTATTTGTTCTTTTCCTGTTGATAGGTTTTTTAGTCGGTCTTATAAGGGGAATTAAAAGAAGTGGAATTCACCTTGGATTTATCATTCTAAGCGTGATTCTTGCATTCTTGTTGACAAAGGTTATCACAAACGCCGTGCTTGGAATAAAAATCAACA
The DNA here is from genome assembly GCA_918241715.1 of Clostridiales bacterium. GTDB lineage: Bacteria > Bacillota > Clostridia > Christensenellales > UBA1242 > Caccovivens. The sequence goes on along the minus strand of CAKJYB010000050.1, from coordinate 7,239 downwards.
TTGGTGGATCCAGAACAACAATCAGTCAATATATCTTAAACATGATTGAAAAATCATTTGATATCTCAAAATTTAAATCAATAAGCGATTTTGCAACAAACATTCCGAGAGCAGTTGCAAGTCCGGTAGTTTTCATGGCAATTGAAGCTGTGATTTGTGGACTTTTTGAAATCATTTATTTGGTTGTGGCAAGAGTAAGTTTTGGAAGCAAAAAAGAAGACTTTAAAAAACACAAACCAAGAAGACTTTTGGGTGCTTTGGTTGGAACAATTGAAGGTTTCTTGTTAATGTTCTTGACGTTTGCACCAATCACATCACTCACACTTACAGCAGAAGCACTCATTCAAGAGCCACAAGCAACATCGTCAGCATCGATTATAGAAGATGGAAAACTCAAAACAATAAACGAATTTGCAAAAGACATGATTCCAGAAAATGTAACAAAATATATGGGAATGTTTAACGACAGCGTTCTTACAAAAGTTGTATCTTTTGGTGGTGTAAACAATCTGTTTTTTGATGGACTTTCAAACACAAAAATAAACGGAGAAAAAATATATTTTAGAAAAGACCTTGCAGCGTGCGCAGACGCTTACAACAAATTCACATACGTTTACAATTCCGTTGTTGTAGACAAAAACTATGAAATATCTGTTGGAAAGTTTTTGGACAGCGCAGAAAAAGTTATTGATAGTGGAATTTTTAAAGCTGTCATCACAGAAACAATCAGAGATGTCGTTGTAAATTATGACGAACTTAAAGTTGATTATCCGATGATAGACAAACAACTTATCGGTGAAATTGTTGAGAGACTTCAACCAAAATTTGAAAGAGCAAGTTTTGATGTTCAAAAATATATAAAGCACGATGCGCTTCTTTTGATGGACGTAACAGACAACGTTTTCAAAGATAGACTTGTAAAAAAGATTAGCGATCTTGACCCACTCAACGCAAGCATTGAAGAAATTTTGGAGTTTATTGTAGACAACGAAGGAATTGTAAGAAACAACTTTTCAAAAGTTTCAAAACTCAACGTTGTTGACGATAACTTTGACCTTGTTATCGATGTTCTTTCTGGTGTTATCGACAAAAACATTAAACAAGACGCAACAATTGATGTTGAATTAAACAAAAATGCTTCAATCAAAACAACATTTATTGATGACGTTGTAACAATTGCAAAAAACATCTACAATCTCAATGAAGATTTAAAGACTGATGGGTTAAGTTTGACAAAACTTACAGAAGGCGACCCAATAAAAAATCTTGGCAAGATTTCAAACGTAGGAAACATTCTTACAAAAATCGGCGATACTCTTGATACTGCAAGAAATATGGACATCTTCGTTCTTCCAATTGAAGAAGGAGTAAGAGACGAAAAGGTTTATGTTGTTGACAACATCTTAAAACGTTATGGCGTAGAGCTTTTGGGTGATGAAGTTTATGGATACAACGAAAACGACGAAACTACAACAAAGTTAGACTCATATACAAAACTCATGACATACATCAAAGGACCTGTTTCAAGAGTTCAAGGAATACAAATCAACATGGGTGAAGGAGTAGATCCTATTGGTTTGTTGGAAGCCGTAACAATGGATCTTCCACCAATTGCAAACATTATAAACAGCATAATTGACGAAATTGCTGAAGACCCACAAATCTTTAATGAGATTGTGCTTCCATTCCACGAAATCAGCACAACAAGCCCAAGCATAAAAGAAAAAATTTTCGACAAGGTTATTGGAGTTTTGAAAGACGGAACAAACAATCTTCTCAACTTTGAAGACCTTGAAGGAGAAAATGACACCTACGCAAAATGGAAACAACAACTTACTTACATGGGCAACGCAATGAAGTATTTGCATGCTGGAGATATAGAAGAATCTGGTTCACATTACACATGCTTTGAATATATCTTGGCAAATGGTTTTGAGAGTGATAAGTTGTTTAAAGAATTGCTTGAAAACCAGATTGAAGGAAAATCACAATTCGCAAGAGTTATGGAAAATGTCTTTGCTTCAAGCGTATGCAAAAACCTTACAAACACATTGTTTGAAAAGATTGACGAAGCAATTGAAGACGCAACATCAAAAAATCCAACAACAGACGTAGCTTTGTTGCAAACAGACGAAAACGCAATCGACGTTTTGGAAAGTTTGTTGAATATCATTCTTGATGCAGACGATTTGGGATTTGAAGAAGTTGGTCAAGTTTTGGACGCATTAAAAGAAAATGCAGCAGAAAATGGAGTGTTTGAAAACATATTCAACGACCTTATCTGGTTTGCAACCGGCGACACAATGGGAGACTTCTCTGGAACACCAACAAACGACTATTATAAAGATGTAAAAGCAATTATCAACCCAACAGAAAATACAGACGTTTACTACACAATAAACTATCAAGAAAAGTTTACAGAAATTGATTCTGCCGTTGACCTTGCACAAGACATGAAAGACGCTGTTGAAGGAATTTCAATCAAAGACAATCCAGAACAATTTATGAATGCAATAAACGGAGTGTTTAGCGGATACGAAGAAGAAGATTTGTTGGAAATCCTTGACGACTTAAACACAATTATAGAAGCTGATTCTGCAAGAGAAGTTGTTGACACAAGTTCTTTGACAGAAGAAGAAAAGGCACTTGCAGAACAAAAAATTGACGAAACATTCAGCGACGAAGTTGCTGCAAGACTTAAGAGTATTCTTGGATTAAACTAAAACAAACAAAAAAAGAGTTTGCTTTTTGCAGACTCTTTTTTGTTGGAATAACAAAACTTTTGTGATATACTTTTGAAAAATAGGAGAGAAAATGGAATTCAAACATGTCCCTGTCATGTTAAACGAAGTCATCGAAGGGTTAAACATTAAACAAAACGGAATTTATGTTGATTGCACAGTTGGTGGTGGTGGACATTCTTTTGAAATTGCAAAAAGATTAAAAACTGGACATCTCTACGCTTTTGACAGAGACCAAGACGCAATAGACAAAAGCACAAAAACTTTGGAAAAGTTTAAAGACAAAATCACTTTAATAAAAAGCAACTATAAAGATGCACCAAAAGTGCTTAAAGAAATGGGAGTAAACAAAATAGACGGCTTTTTGATTGATTTGGGTGTAAGTTCTTATCAAATTGACGAAGGAGAAAGGGGTTTTTCTTTTGTTCACGACGGAAAACTTGATATGAGAATGGACCGAAGTGAAGATGTTTTGACGGCAGAAGAAATTGTAAACACTTTTTCACAAGAACAACTTTCAAAAATATTCTTTGAATATGGAGAAGAAGAGTTTGCAAAAGTTATTGCAAAAAACATTGTAAAAGCAAGACAGGAAAAGAAAATTGAAACAACTTTTCAACTTAGAGACATAATTGAAAATAGTCTTCCAAAAAAAGTGGTTTACTCACGTGGTGGGGCATCAAAAAAAGTCTTTCAGGCTATAAGAATTTTTGTAAACGGAGAACTTGAAGGTCTTGACACACTTCTAAATGAACTTGCGGAAATGTTAAACAAAGATGGGCGTGGAGCAGTGCTTACATTCCACAGCCTTGAAGACAGGATAGTAAAAAACGTTTTCAAACTTGCAAGCACGGACTGCGTTTGTCCACCAAAGACTCCAATTTGTATATGTGGACATAAGGCAAGCGTTAGACTTGTTTCAAAAAAGCCTGTTGTAGCGACAATGGAAGAGCAAAAAACAAACAGCAGAAGCACCTGTGCAAAACTTAGAATTGTGGAAAAAATCTGACAAAAGAATAATCAAAAAAGGAGAGAAATATATTACTATGGAAAGACTTGTTGCAGAGACCGAAACAGAAGTAAAAACAGAGAAAGAAATCCAACAAGAAACGGAAGTAAAAACAGAAGAAATTTCTGCTCCTATTTTGACGGAAGAACAGCAGATTGAAAAGGCAGAACCACAAGAAGAATACCAAACAGAATATATAAAATCTTTCCAAAACGCAACGCTTGGCGACATGATGAGAATGGAAGACAAGAAAAACGAAAAGGTTTTACAACAGGAGAAAGAAGAACTTATAAAAGAGCAATACGAAGAAAAAACAGAAAACGAAAATATCATTGAAAAACCAAACTATGATCTTATTGAAACAAACAAAAAAGTCATAAAACTTCACAAAATCGAAGAACAAACAGAAAGACCAAAAGAAAGAAAAAAGAGAAACAAAAAATTTGGAATTGCACTTGCCGTTGGACTTGCAATTTCTGGTGTTTTGTGTGTTACAAATATTGCACTTTTGGACCACTATTCTGCTTCACTTTCAAGCGTTGAAACGGAGTTTTATGAAGTAAATCTTCCAAAGTATTTAAAAAACATTGCAAACCTTGACACAACAAAAAAGAGCATGGAGTTTTTAGATACATATCCAGAAGAAATAAATCCGGCTGGAGACCTTGGAAAGAAAACAAATTGGTTTGACAAATTCTGTAATTTCATAAGTGGACTTTTTGGGGGTTAGAATTTGCAAAAACAATACACGCTACATTCACTACAAAAGAGAATTAAATCTGTGTTTTTAGTTTTGATTACAATCTTTTGTGTGCTTGGGGTAAGGTTGTTTATAGTGCAAATAAAAGACGGAAAAACGCTTCAACAAAGAGCAACTCAGCAGTGGACAAGAGATTTATCCTTGACTGCAAAACGTGGCTCTTTTTTTGATACCACAGGAGATACACTTGCTGTAAGTTTTACAACATACAATGTGTATGCACGTGGCAGAGAGATCAAAAATCCACACACGGAAGCAGAAATTTTGTCAAAAATACTTGAACAAAGCCCAGAAAAGTTGGAAAAGAAACTTTCAAACAAAAACACATCAGAAGTGCTTTTAAAGATGCAAATTTCGTCCGATCAAGCAGAAGAAATTTACAATCAAAAACTGGACGGCATATATCTTTCGGAAAATGTTGGAAGACACTATGTGTATGGAGATATGTTGACACAACTTTTGGGCTTTTCTTCTGTTGACAATGTTGGACAGGCAGGGCTTGAAGCCTTTTTAAATGATTATCTTGCCGGAACAGACGGGTATAGTTATGTACAAAGCGATTTGCAGGGAAAAGAAATTGGTGGAAGTTTGAGATATTATGTAAACGGAATTGCTGGAGACGATGTAACGCTTACCATAAACAGCAAAATCCAAATTCTTCTAGAGCAAATATTGAAAAAGGCTTTTGACGAACAAAAAGCAAAAGGCATTACAGGGATTGTTATGAATGCAAAAACAAGCGAAGTTTTGGCAATTTCTTCAAAACCAAGTTTTGATTTAAACGAAGTGCCCAGAGACGACCTTGAAAAACTTTTTTCACAGGGGAGAATGACGGCCGTTACTGACACTTACGAACCGGGCTCAACTTTCAAAATTTTGACTTTGGCTGCTGCTCTTGAAGAGGGTATCACAAATTTAAACGACCATTTTTATTGTCCGGGATATCGAATTGTAGACGGACAAAGAATCAAGTGCTGGAGAACAATAGGGCATGGAAGTCAAACACTTAAAGAAGCGTTTGCAAACTCCTGCAACTGCTGTTTTATGGATTTGGCACTAAGACTTGGAAAAGACAGATTTTTTTCTTATATGGAAAAGTTTGGTCTTGGAAAGAAAACAGGAATAACAATTCAGGGTGAAAGCAGTGGAATTTTAATGAAAAAGAAAGACGTCAAAAATGTCGACTTGGCACGTATGGGGTTTGGCCACGCAATTGCTGTTACTCCAATTCAGCTTTTGTCTGCAGTTGCAGGAATAACCGGAGATGGAATATGGAAAACGCCAAGCGTAATCAAAAAAGTTGAAAACGGAAACGGAAAAATCACATTTTCACCAACAATAAAAGAGAAAAAAGTTGTGTCCAGCAAAACAAGTCAAATTGTAAACCAACTTTTGCAATTTGCTGAAAACAAAAAAGGAAACTACACATTTGTTGAAGGATACAACGTTGGTGGAAAGACGGGAACAGCACAAAAATATAACGAAACCGGAGCAATAGCACAGGGAAAGTATATTTCAAGTTTTATTGGCACCTATCCGGCAGATTGCCCAGAATATTTGTTTATGATTTTGGTTGACGAAGCAAGTGCAGGAGCATACTATGGCTCTATTGTTGCGGCGCCTTATGGAAGAGAATTTTTTGCAAAATTTTTTGAGATGTTTGACATTCCAAAAGACGACAAAAGCGTTGTTTTGCAAGAAGTTGTTATGCCACAAATCACTGGTTATAGCATAGCAAACGCCGTGGCCGAACTTAAGAAAGTTGGACTTGAATATGAAATTGCAGGAGAAGGGAGTTTTGTAAAACAACAACTTCCACCGGCAGGAACAATTTTGTATAAGGGGCAAGTGGTTTTAATTATCACTTAAAAAGTTGCTAAAACAAAAAAATTTTTCTATAATAAAAACATGATAACTTACATTTTGATTGCATTGGGTGGAATATTTGTTGTTTTGCTTTGCATTGGGCTTGCCATTGCAAGTTTTTCTGGCGAAAATTATTATAGAGCCTTGCAAGAAGCAAGACAATACGGAAATTCACGTGGAATAACAACAATGGATTTTGTTTCAGAAATAAATCAAAATCATTTTGGAGAGAGACTTGCACTTGCAAGATGCGAAGAGCATTGTGATCATTACGGAAACGGAGTTGTTGCTTTAAGCACATCAACAATGAACTCAAACAGCCTTGCATCAATGTCAACAATTGCTCACGAACTTGGGCATGCCAGACAAGATGCGTCTGGGGACACACTCAAAAAACACTTCAATCTTAGAAGAAGAGTTAGAATTGTCAGCCACTTCTTTTTGCCAAACGTTTTGATTGCAATAGTTTTTGCCGTTTTGTTTTTCTTTGGGGTTTTAGAGCCTATTGCATGGATTTATGTTTCGATAGGATTTGCCGGCCTTGCCCTTTTTGTTTTCATGTATTCGTTGTTTCTTAAATATAGAGAAATAAAAATTGAAAAAGAAGCGTCAACCTTTGCACTTGACTACCTTAGAGAGTATTTTTCAGAGAAAGAAGTTTCTGTATGCAAAGATTTTTTGGATAGCGCAAGACTCACTTATTGGGCCGTTCTTTTCAAAAGTCTGCTAGGTTGGACGTTTCTTACAAAAAGAAACTAAAGAAAATTGTCGTTTAAGAATGAAAAAAATATGTAGAACATAAGAATAATTGATGCAAATTTTGTTGACATAACAAGTTTTTTAGACTAGAATAAGAGTGTAAA
>CAKJYB010000049.1 GCA_918241715.1 Clostridiales bacterium | reverse complement strand
TTGATATAAACATGGGTTGTCCTGCTCCAAAGATTGTAAAAAACGGAGAGGGCTCTGCGCTTATGGACAACGTTCCACTTGCAGAAAGAATCATAAAGGCCGTGAAAGAATCTACAGACAAACCTGTTTCTGTAAAGTTTAGAAAGGGCAAAAGTACGGAAAATTACATAGAATTTGGGCGTATGTGCCAAGATGCTGGTGCAGACTTTGTTACCTTTCACGCAAGAAGTGTGGCACAGGGTTATTCTGGCAAAGCAGATTATGAAGCAATTGCTTCGCTTAAAGCAAAACTCAACATTCCGGTTGTTGGAAATGGAGATGTCTTTGACCTAAACAGCCTAAGACTTATCAGGCAGACGGGCGTTGATGGGGTTATGATTGGACGTGGATCAATGGGCAGACCATGGCTTTTTGCCGAACTTAAAGGGAAAGACGTCAAAGTTGACAGATACGAAGTTGTGAAAAAACACATAGATATTTTAAGAGAGCACTTTGACGAAAACTGGCTAAAACTCTACATTAGAAAACACTTGTTGTGGTATGCAAAAGATCTTCCACTTTCTGCAGGGTTAAGGCTGACTCTTTCCACATGCGATGACATCGACAAATGTCTTTCGCTTCTGAAAGAAGCGTTTAAAAATTGTAAGTTGCAATAAGCAAAAATGTTTTGAATTATTGGGTAAATGTTGTAAACTATAGTTGTAAGGAAGATTCTATGTTAAGAACCGTAAGAGATTTAGGAGATATCAAGGGGAAGAGAGTGCTTCTAAGAAGCGACTTTAATGTGCCTATCAACAAAGATGGGGATATTTTGGACGACACAAGAATTGTTGAAGAACTGCCTACAATTGAATATCTTCTCAAAAAAGGTGCAAAACTTATAATCTGTTCGCATTTTGGCAGACCAAAAGGTTATGACAAATATCTTTCACTTTTTCCTGTTGCAGTAAACCTTATGAAGCGTTTTCCAAACAAGGTAAAGTTTTGCGAACAGGTTGTGGGAGATGTTGCTCAAAAGGCCGTAGAAAACCTTAAAGATGGACACATTTTGCTTTTGGAAAACACCCGTTTCGACCCAAGAGAAGAAGCAAACGATCCATCATTTGTAAAACAACTTGCAAGTTATGCAGACATTTTTGTCAATGATGCCTTTGGAACTGCACACAGAAAACACGCTTCAAACTATGGCGTTGCAATCAAACTTCCATCTTGCATAGGGTTTTTGATTGAAAAAGAAATTCAAGTTTTTTCTGATGCAATGAAACACCCAAAACACCCATTTGTTGCAGTGTTTGGTGGAGCAAAAGTTGATGACAAACTTCAACTTTTAAGCAGTATTGTAAGAAAAGCCGACACACTTTTGATTGGTGGTGGAATGGCTTATACATTCCTTATGGCACAAGGTGTAAATATAGGAAAGTCCATTGTTTCATTTGACAGAATGAATGATGCAAAAAACATTCTGCATGAAGCAGCCTTAAACGGAGTAAAAATTGTTTTGCCGGTTGACCATGTTGCATTAAACACAGAGACAAACAGAGTTGTCAAAACAAAACAACTTACAAGAGAACTTGTTGGTCTTGACATTGGAAAAAAGACGACAGATTTGTTTGTCAAAGAAATTGCTAAGGCTGAGCAAGTTTTGTGGAATGGACCACTTGGCAAGTATGAAGAACCAAAGTTTAAGAAAGGAACAATGAAGATTGCAAAGGCAATTGCAAAGAGTGATGCATACTCTATTGTTGGTGGTGGAGACAGCGTAAGTGCAGTAAAGGCAAGTGGTTTTGCAGATCAAATCAGTTATCTTTCGACAGGTGGTGGAGCAAGTTTGAAACTTATTGAAGGAGCAATGCTTCCAGCCCTTGAAGCAATAGATCAAATTTAGAAAAAAGGAAAGGTTATGAGAAAAATTTTAATTGCAAATTTTAAAATGAACACAACTCCAAGCGCATTTAAGTCATACGCTATGACTCTTGCTACAAAAAGCAAGAATTGCAAAAATGAAGTTATCGTTTGTCCACCATACACACATTTGTTTATGGCAAGAGACATGCTTAACGGAACGAATGTGGCTTATGGAGCACAAAATATTTCCGAAGAAGAAAAAGGTGAAATCACCGGAGAAATCAGTGCAAGCATGATAAAGGACCTTGGCGCAAACTATGTTATTCTTGGGCACAGCGAAAGACGTGCAAGATACAAAGAAAACGACAAGATTATAAACAAAAAAATCAAAACGGCACTTGCAAACGGGCTTAAAGTTGTTTTGTGTGTTGGAGAAAACTTACAATGCAGAACAAACAAACAGGGTTGCACTTTTGTAAGAAACCAACTTGAAGAAGATTTGCGTGGGATATATGAAAACGAACTTGAAGGTGTTATCGTTGCTTACGAACCAGTATGGTGTGTTGGCACAGGAAAGAATGCTTCAAACAAAGACATTTCAAAAATGGTGGAAACAATAAGAAAAGAAATTTCCTATATGTATTCCGAAAAGGCTGGCAAAAGTTTAAATGTTGTCTATGGTGGGGCTGTCTCACTTGCAAACTACAAAAAGATTATGGACAACGAAGACTTAAATGGACTCTTGGTTGGCAACGCTTGCCTTGACGTTGACAATTTTGCTATAATGTGCAAAGAAAACTACTAAAAAAGGACTTGTATGAACCATATCGCACTTTACAGAAAGTATAGACCAAAAACGTTTGAAGAAGTGATAGGGCAAGAGCATATCACAAAAACTCTTCAAAACCAGATTATAAACGGCCAAATTGGGCACGCTTATCTTTTTACGGGCTCTCGTGGAACGGGAAAGACAAGTGTGGCAAAAATTTTTGCAAAATCAGTAAACTGCCTTAACCCAAATCATGGTTCTGCTTGTGGTGAATGTGAAAACTGCAAGCGCCTTGAAAAAGAAAACGACATAAACATTATTGAAATAGACGCTGCATCAAACAACAAGGTTGACGACATCAGAGAAATCAGAGACAAAGTTAAATTTATGCCTGTTGGAGCAAAATATAAAGTGTATATTATTGATGAAGTTCACATGCTTTCAGACAGCGCATTTAATGCTCTTTTGAAAACGTTGGAAGAGCCACCAGCATATGTCATTTTTGTTCTTGCAACAACAGAAGTTCACAAACTTCCACAGACAATCTTGTCAAGATGTATAAGATTTGATTTCAGGCTTGTTTCAACTGAAAATCTTATCAAACAACTTGTAAAAGTTTTTGACAAAGAAGACATAAAATATGATGACGAAAGTTTGAAAATTATTGCAAGCGCAGGAGAAGGAAGCGTCAGAGACACACTTTCGATTGCAGACTCAATTGCATCTTATTGTCAAGGAGACATAACAAAAGAAAAGACATTGTCTGTGCTTGGAACAACAGACCACAGACTGATTGTTGACTTCTTTGACAAGATTCAAGACAAAGACGTTGGGGCTGTGCTTTCAAAAATTGATGAAATCGAAAAAGACGGAAAGAACTTGGCAGTTTTTGCAAAAGATCTATCAAAGCACGCAAGAAATTTGCTTGTTTGCAAATCTTGTGAAAATCCAAACGAAATTCTGAATTTCACCGACGAAATTTTTGAATTATACAAACAGCAAGCAGAAAAGTTTGAAGAAAAAGATTTGATAAGATACATGCAAGTCTTTTCAAGTGCAGAAAGCGAAATAAGATATGCACTTTCTGTAAGACTTTTGTTGGAGACGACATGCCTTTCTGCAATGCTGGGCTATGAGGTAAAAAAAAACTGAAAATTGAAAAGGACATAACAAAACTTTCAGCACAAAACGTTTGGGGAAAAGTTGTTTTGTATTTGAAAGAACATAAAAAGGTTGCACTGCACGTGGCGTGTGGAGATATAACCAACGCCAAAATTGAAGATGGCAAACTTGTGATACGTTCCAGCGACGACTTTTTGATTGACGTTTTGGAAAACGGAAGAAGAGAAATTGAAAATGCACTGCGCTGGCAAGGCCTTGACATAAAATTTGAAGTGATCAAATACGAAAGCGTAGAGCAGAAAACAAACAAAGACATAAAAACTCTTCAATCGGCATTTGGCAAAAAACTTGTGGTTGAAGAATAAAAAGGAGAGACTTATGGGATACGGATTTGGTGGTGGCTTTGGTGGTGGAAACATGCAAGCACTTATGCGCCAAGCACAAAAAATGCAAGAAGACATGAAGAGAATCAGAGAAGAAATTGATTCAACAATTTACACGTCATCAGTTGGTGGTGGAATGGTTGAAGTTTCACTTTATGGAAACAAAAGTGTGCAGAGTGTAAAAATCAAAAAGGAAGTTGTTGACCCAGACGACGTTGAAATGCTTGAAGACCTTGTTGCTTCTGCAGTAGGGGACGCATTAAACAAAATTGCTGAAGACGAAAAAAACAGACTTCCAAATCTTGGAATGTAATTGGAAAGAGATATGTTTGACGAACCAATAGAGAGACTTGTGGAATATTTTAGAAGTTTGCCTGGCGTTGGAAAAAAGACTGCCCAACGCTATGCTTTTTATATTTTGGAAAACAATAAAGAGCTTGCTCAAAACTTTGCACAGGCCATTGTTGACGTCAAAGACAAAGTTAGACTTTGCAGTGAATGTGGAAACTACTCTTCAACAGACATTTGTCCAATTTGCAGAAAGAGAAACCAAAAAGTGATTTGTGTTGTTCAAGAGCCAAAAGACATTTTGTCAATGGAAAAAGTGAAAACTTTTGAAGGAGTTTATCATGTTTTGTTTGGCACAATCAATCCACTTGAAAACAAGGGACCAAACGACATAAGAATCAAGGAACTTCTTGCCCGTGTAAACAAAAACGGAGTTGAAGAAGTGATTATGGCAACAAACCCAGATGTCGAAGGGGAAGCCACAGCAATGTATATTGCAAAAGTTTTGAAACCACTTGGAGTAAAAGTTACAAGACTTGCACAAGGGATTTCAATGGGAAGCGACATTGAATTTGCTGACGAAATCACACTTGAAAAAGCACTAAGACAAAGACAAGAAATCTAATATAGTTGTGGCCTTTTTTGCGTATTGACATGGGGAAATTTTTGTATTATAATCACAATATAGGGGGCGAAAAATGGAAGAAGTTGAAATTAGAGATATTGATTCCCACAGAAAAAAATTGAGAGTGCCTTTTTCAAGTACCAACTATTTGGGGGTAAAAGGAAATCCTTTTTCCTTTATACAAGAAATAGATGAAACTTTCCGTGAACATTTGTATAATCTTGTTGGAGCAAAGAGAGAAGTTGGGAGCTACGTCAAAGTCAAAAGTGATTTGGTTGGGTATGTAGTTCCAGGTATTCATTCAATACAAGATTATGAAAGACTTTATTCTTGTGCAAAATATGCAAAGGAACATGGAAAATTCCTGGGGTTTATTTTCTTCAGGGGAGAAAACCCAGATGCAAGTTTGTGTGGATGCATTAAAGGCTTGGAAGAAAGGTGCCTGGAAGGATATAAAAAAGGAGACGGGACACAATTTTTGATGCTTGTTGACAGAAAAAGTGGCGACCTTAGGGGAGCAATTGAGATGAACATGGAAGCATCTAGAACAACCCTTTATGTATATGAAAACGAATTTGTTTGCCAACAAGGAAAAAATGTTGGTGGAGAAGGAAAATAAACAATAAAAAAAGACGAATTTGATTTCGTCTTTTTTTGTTGTTATTGATTGTCTGTTGGTTGTTGTGGCTGATCTTGTGGTTGCTCTTGATAATATGGGTTTTGAAGATTTGCAATGTATGGTGGTGGAGGTGGAAGATTTGGTTTTGGTATAGGCTGTTCCACCTGTTGCTCTACAGGTTGCTCTTGTGCTTGTTCTATGTTTTGTTGAACTGGTTGTTCTGCTGGAGCAGGTGTGTCAACAAGATTTACATCTTCAAGAGAAGATTTTACCTTTTTCTGTTTCTTTTCTTTTGCGACATGTTCCACAGAGCCAAATCTGTTTCCAAGCACTTCGCCAATCATCAAAATGGTTCCGATTACCAGCCCACCTATGCAGGTTGCAGTGTGACCAGCCATATTTGTTTTGAAGGCCCAAAACAACGTAAATTTAAGGTTTTTAAATATATCGGAAAAAGAGCTGATTGTTGTGACTTCAAAACATGTCAAAAGAAGATTTAACACTAATGGAATGAAAACCCAAATTGCGTGCTTTGACAAAACATAGTGTTTAAAGTGGAACATAAGGACCATAAAGTAAATACCCATCAACATAAACGTCAAAAGAGAGCCTCCAGCAGCATGCCAAATGATTGGTGCGCCTGAATAATTTGTATAAGCGATTCTTATCATATATGAAATAGGAGTTATAAATACGATTATAACAAAGAAGAAAAAAGAGCCAAAATGTCTTTCAAGGAAAATGCAAGACAAGAACAGCATTATACAATTAAAGATTACATGTGGAGCACTTTCATGAATAAACCATAAGATGTTGAGTAAATGATTTTCATCTGCATATGCCATGTCTTGTGTTTTAAAAACAAAATAGCATACAAGCCAAGCAGCAACGAAAAGCAGTGTGGTTGCGTAAAAATAGTTTGTGTTATACCATTTTCTCTCTTTTGCTCTGTCGTTTATGACAGCGTTAAAAAACTTTTTCATAATACCACCTTTTTTAGTTATTATAATTTCTACAAACGTTTTTGTCTAGTTATTTGTTGATATTTCATTGTTTTTTTGCTATACTTATCATGTTTAAAACGGAGAGAAAAATGACACTTAGAGAAGAAATTGCAAAAACTCTTGGAAAAGCGATAACAAAAATGGGGCTCGGGACAGAAAAACTTTCTGTTTCCTTTTCAAACAGACCAGAGCTTTGCGACTTTCAAACAAGTTTTGCTTTGATGGTTGCAAAAGAAGTTGGAAAGAAGCCGATTGAACTTGCAGAAGAAATTGTAAAAAATGCAGGCGAAAACAAATTTTTTGAATTTTCTGCAGTTATACCGGGGTTTATCAATGTCAAAGTAAAAAACGCAGGACTCAACGCCTATGCAAATGACGTTTTGAAAGATAAGAATCTTGGAATAGAGCAAGTCAAAAACCCAAGACTTTTGATGTTTGACTATGGTGGTGCAAATGTTGCAAAAGAATTGCACGTCGGACACTTGCGTTCGCCAATTGTTGGGGAAGCGATTAAAAGACTTCACGAAGCAATGGGAGACAAAACAATCTCTGACGTCCATCTTGGAGATTATGGACTTCAAATGGGACTTACAATTTTGCAACTTAAAGAAGATGGCTATCTTAACGCATTTTTTGGAAAAAATGCAAACCCAAATGCAAAAATAACAAACATCACACTTGATCTTTTGAATGAAGAATATCCAAAAGCAAGCAAAAGAAAAGATGTTGACGAAGAATTCAAAGAAAAGGCAGACTTGTTTACACTTTACATTCAACAACACAAAGAGCCATACTTTGGGATTTACAAACAAATCAAAGACTTGTCTGTCGCAGAAATCAAAAAGAATTATGAACTTTTAAACACAACATTTGATCTCTATCTTGGAGAAAGTGATGCCTATCCATATATTGACGAAACGATTGATATTTTTGTCAAAAAGGGCTTGGCAAGAGAAAGCGAAGGGGCTTTGATTGTTGATGTTGCAAGAGAAGGGGAGCATATCCCAATTCCAAAGAAAGACCCAAGTGAGCCACAGAGATACAAAAATCCAATGCCACCTGCAATTATCAAAAAATATAATGGTGGAGACCTTTACGCAACAACGGATATTGCCACAATTTTGATGAGAAACAGAGATTACAACCCAGACGAAATTGTGTATGTCACCGACAATCGTCAGTCAGGACACTTTGAGCAAGTGTTTAGATGTTGCAAACTTGCTGGAATTTCTCCAGAAAGCCAAAAACTTACACACGTTGCTTTTGGAACAATGAACGGAAAGGACGGAAAGCCATTTAAGACAAGAGCTGGTGGAACAGTCAAATATAAAGATGTTTTAAACATGCTTATTGAAAGTGCAGAAAAGAAACTTTCAGACAACGGCATTGTTGGAAACAAGGAACTTGCAAGAAGAATTGGTGTTGGGGCAATGAAATACGGAGATTTGTCCAACACGGTAGCAAAAGATTATGTGTTTGACATGGACAAGTTTTTGGCTTTTGATGGCAAGACTGGGCCTTACATTCAATACACAATTGCAAGAATAAACTCAATTTTGGCAAAATTTTCTGGCGAAATTGGTGTGGTTGATGTGCAAAGTGAAGAAGAAAGAAACATCGTTTTGGCAGTCTTAAAACTCAATTCTTCTTATCAAATTTGCTATGACACCTATTCAATGAACGCACTTTGCTTGTCTGCTTTTGATCTTGCAAGTGCATTCTCAACCCTTTACAACAACACAAAAATTTTGGCAGAGAAAGATGCCGAAAGACGCAAAAATTTGATTTCGGTGTGCGTTTTTGTTAAAAAATGCCTTGAAAAAGCACTCTGGATTTTGGGTATTGACAGCGTAGAAAAGATGTAGCTGTATGTCCCTAAATTTCGTGCAAAAAAATATTTTAAAAATTTTCAAAAAAGGTATTTACAAATTGTTTTTTTTGTGGTAAGATAACAGCGTAAATGAATTAGCACACATGGAGGTGTATTATGATTGGACTTAAACATTTTATTTATGAAGATAGATGCTTCGGTGCACCAGATGATGTAACACCAGGAGAAAAGATATCACAAAATCTTTACAAAGATGTTGAAATTACAAAATAGTTGTTTATCAAGTTGATATTGAAAATACCACAAATTTTTTGTGGTATTTTTTTGTTTTTGTTTTGAAATTGAAGTCTTGTGTGATACAATATAATTGTATAGGAATGTTTTTGGAGATATCATGAAGAAATACCAGTTTGTTTATCCAGTTATTTTTGTTCAAAATGAAGACGGCTCTTATCAGGCGATTTTCCCAGATTTAAACATATATACTGATGGAAAGAATTTGACAGAAGCATATTTGTATGCCAAGGATTTGCTTAGAGCTTATTTTTCTTATGCTTTGAAATACGAAACTGAATACAACAGACCAACAAAAGCAGAAAAACTTATTCCAAAATGCAAGAGCAACGAAACAATCATGTATGTTGATGCAGTTGTTGAAGGATAAAATTGACACGGCCAAACGGCTGTGTTTTTTATTGTATTATTATATATAAAAACTTATTATATTTTTTCTTATAACCCTTGACTTACACGGCTCCGTTGTGCTATACTCACAATGACACTTGAAAAAGGTGTTAGTTTTTTTGTTAGGAGATATATTATGGCAGCACCAAAACGTAAATTGATTACTCTTGAATGCACAGAATGTAAAGAAAGAAACTATTCTACAGAAAAAAACACAACAAA
The DNA here is from genome assembly GCA_918241715.1 of Clostridiales bacterium. GTDB lineage: Bacteria > Bacillota > Clostridia > Christensenellales > UBA1242 > Caccovivens. The sequence continues at coordinate 5,411 of CAKJYB010000049.1, read as the reverse complement.
CAACAATGAAAGAATAGAAATCAACAAATTCTGCCCAAGATGCAACAAGAGAACAAAGCATAAAGAAACAAAATAATTTGGAGGAAAGTATGTCTAAAAAGAACAAGGCTCTTGAAGAAGTAAAGCAAGACGAAGTTGTCGAAACAGAAGTTGTTGAAGAAGTTGCTCAAGAAACAGAAACAAAGCAAGACAAAAAAGACAACAAAGTTCAAACCAAAGAAGACAAGAAAGACAAGAAATTAAAGAAAGACAAGAAGAAGAAAGAAAAGAAAAACGGCGGTCTTGGAAAAAAGACAAAAGAGACCATGTCAGAACTTAAGAAAGTTACTTGGCCATCATTTGGAGAAGTTGCAAAAAAGACTGGAATTGTTGTTGCCTTTGTTCTTATTTTTGGACTTTTCATTTATGGCGTAAACGCTTTGCTTGGATTGCTTGTTGGTCTTTTGGTATAAGGCTAGGACATTAAGGAGTTATTATGGAACATTCAAATGAACCAAAATGGTATGTGCTTCACACATTTTCTGGATACGAAAATGTTGCAAAAGAAAACCTTGAAACTGTTGTAGAAAAGTTTGGGCTTCAAAACAGAATTTTCGATATCGTTATTCCAGAAGAAGATGTTATTGAAGAAAAAAATGGAAAGAAAAAACTTGTTACAAGAAAAAGCATGCCATGCTACATCTTTGTAAAAATGATTTATGGTGATGATCTTTGGCACAATGTTACAAGAACCCGTGGAATCACAGGTTTTGTTGGTCCAAAGGGAAGACCTCTTGCTTTGACTGAAGATGAAGTCATTAAAAACAGACTTGAAAAAATCAAAGTTGAGACAGACATCGAAGTTGGAGACAATGTTGAAATCGTTGAAGGCGCACTTGACAAGATGACAGGAAAGGTTGTTTCTGTAGACGCAGAAAACCAAAAACTTGTTGTCGTTGTTGAAATGTTTGGCAGAGAAAACAATGTCGAACTTGAATTTGGTCAAGTTAGAAAACTCAACATTCAATAAATTTGATATTTTTGGCATTTTGCCTTAAAAATATTGTCCGGTAAGACATAAAACTGCCTGTTTTAAAGGTTGCTTTTCTTGCCTTGAAGAACAAAATTTGATTTCGAAAACAAATTTTTGAAGTTAAAACAACAAAGAAAAGAAGAAATTTGTGGGAGAACAAAGCCAATGTTCAATTTATACCACATTAGGAGGGAAAAATGGCAAAAGTAAAAGCAGTTGTAAAATTGCAACTTGATGCAGGAAAGGCAACGGCAGGCCCACCAGTTGGTTCTTCTTTGGGACCACACGGAATCAATATTGGGGCTTTCGTTAAAGAATTTAATGAAAAAACTGCATCACAAAGTGGACTCATAATTCCAGTTGTTATTACTATCTATGAAGACAGAAGTTTCAACTTTGTTATGAAGACTCCACCTGCAGCAGTCCTTATCAAAAAGGCTCTTGGTCTTGAAAAGGGTTCTGCAAAACCAAACACAACAAAAGTCGGAAAAATCACAAAGGCACAGGTTAAGCAAATCGCTGAAACAAAAATGAAAGACCTTAACGCTGCAACTTTGGAAACAGCTATGTCTATGGTTGCTGGAACAGCAAGAAGCATGGGCGTTGAAGTAGTTGACTAGGAGAATGAAAAATGAACAAAGGTAAAAGATACGCAAAAGCCCTTGAAGCATTTGACAGAACTGCTTCATACGACATCGACAAAGCTGTGGAAAATGTTATTGCAACATCAACAGCAAAGTTTGACGAAACAATCGAATTGCACGTAAAACTTGGCGTTGACGGAAGAAACGCAGACCAACAAGTTAGAGGCGTTGTTGTTCTTCTAAACGGAACAGGTAAATCAGTAAAAGTTTTAGTTATTGCACGTGGCGACAAAGCTGACGAAGCTACAAAGGCAGGAGCAGATTTTGTAGGCGCTGAAGAAATTGTTACAAAAATCAATGGTGGATGGCTTGACTTTGACGTATGTATCACAACTCCAGATATGATGGGTGTTGTTGGTAGAATCGCTAGAGTTCTTGGACCAAAGGTTTGATGCCAAACCCAAAGAGTGGAACAGTTACTATGGACGTTACAAAAGCTGTTAAAGATGCAAAAGCCGGAAAAGTTGAATATAGGCTTGACAAAACAAACAACATTCACGTTGTTATCGGCAAGAAGAGCTTTGGAAAAGAAAAACTTGTTGAAAACTTCAACACTCTTATGGAAGCTATCGTAAAAGCAAAACCAGCTGCAGCAAAGGGACAATACATCAAAGGTGTAACTCTTGCTTCAACAATGGGACCTGGTGTTAAAGTTTTATATAACATTTAATTTAAAGCAGGCATCGACCTGCTTTGTGTCGTTAAAGAGGTTGCTCTTTTTCGACAAGAAAAGTGTTTTTAATCTAGCATAGGATTTAAAGACATTCGCACAATAGATTAAATTTTGATTGCCATGCAGTCAACATTTAGAAAGATTAAGGAGATTTGATTTTATGGAAAATAAAAGAAAAAATCACTCAATAGTATTTAAAGGGCTCATTCTTGTTTTGACTCTTGCTTTGACATTGATTTATCTTCCTTTTGGAAATATCATGGCAATGGTAAGAGCTGCAGGAGAATCTACGGACTATACACACATGACAATTGGATTTGTTTCTGATGATGTTCAGACCAGCGTTTCTCGTGGTGGCACATACAAAGTTGCAAAGGGCTTTATCGGTGGAGACGACAACTTTGAAATCGGTAAAGTAAGCGATGGAGTTTTGTTTGATGACACAACAGCTGCAAACGAAGATGTAACACTCAAGGCTTCCAGCGTTACAATCAAATATAGTTCTTCTGTTCTTGCAACAATCGAAGATGGTGTAAGCAGTTCAGAAGCAGTTGTTGTTGCAACAAGTGGAGATTATCTTGCTTCATTCAACGCAACAAGAGTTGGAAACTATACAATCACTTATTCTTATAGATATCAAGTGGGAAGTGGCGCAAACGCAAAAACATACACAAATTCTTATGACTTTGTTGTAACATGTGAACTTGCAGAATCAGAAATCACATTTGTTGAAAACACAAAGGCATTCTTGCCAAAAGTTTATGATATGAATCTTGCAACACTTGCAGAAAACTCATACAAGGCTTTGGAACTTCCAATTCCAGAAGTTTATGACGGCGACGAAAAACAAGAATTTGATGTTGCAACATCAAAAGCTACTGCAACAGCAGACAAGACAAAAAATTATGTTGTTGTTGAAGCATTCGATACAAACGGAAATGCAGTTGAATTGACTGCAGGCGCAGGAGAGAACCAATACTCTATTAGTGGTGCTTATTTAAAAGAACATGCAGGTAAGTATACAATCAAGTATTCTTATTATGCATTGGGAGAATTTACAACTTCCACAACAAAATCTGTTAATGTTCGTGATGACGAATATTACAAAAACTACAAACTCAATCTTGAGCTTGGCTCAACATGGACAGACAACGGGGAAACAGGAAAAGTTTCAAAACTTCCTACAGCAAAGGGTGTTACAGCTTCAACATCAACACCAGCAAGTGAAAGTGTTGACGTTTACTACTCAGTTGCTGTTTACTACAAAAACTCTGGTTCAAGCTACAGCTTGATTGATGTTGACGAATACAACACAGCTGCAGGAGAAACAATCTTCAACGATGACGGAACACTTGTAAATCCAGCAGAATTTAAACCTTTGAAAGATGGATCATATTCTTTTGTATATACAATTTATGATGCATACTACAAAGAAGATGCTTCAACAAAGGCAAAGCACACAACATCAACAACAATTGGACAATACGAATTCAAAAACGTAAAGGACACAACAGACCCAACACCAATCGTTTATGATGCTTCAACTTATGTTGCAGCAAATGGTTATGTTGACGCTTCTGACAAACTCTTTACAAGATCAAACCCAAGTGGCGTTGTTGTTTATGCAATTGGAATGGAAGACAACGTTTCAAAAGTTGGCGACGAAGGTGTTGTTCTTAAGAGAACAATCATGACAAGCGACACAACAACAGTTCTTTCAATCACAGACCACAACGATAAAAACCTTATCTTCAACTATGAAGGACTTGCAGCATTGCAAGCAAACAACTATCTTGTAAGAAAGCAAACAGCAACTATTACAACAGAAAATGCTATGATTGCAAAACTTGCAGAACTTGGATACAGAATTGTTGTTGATAATGGAAATGCTACAAGACTTTACACACTCTTGAATGAAGCAGGCTACACATTTGACGCAAGCGTTACAGATGCAGCAACAGCAAAAACATGGTTTAAGAGTGCAGATGCAGACGCAGCAGGATTTGTGTTTATTGACACAGAAAAAACATTCGGAGCAGCAGCAAGCGACGGAACAGGATATGGTCAATACTATATTCACTATATTGCAAAAGATGCTGCAGGAAATGAAAAAGAAATTTCAAAATCAATGTATGTAACAACATTCAGCGATGATGAAAAACCAGAAATCACATTCTCAAGCACATTGTCAGAAACATACTTGCCAACAGCAACAATCACATTTAATGCTCCAACGGCAAGCGACAATCGTGATACAAACATGAAAGTAAGCGTATTGTATAGATACCTTGACAACACAAACGCAGTTGTTGCAGTTGCTGGAACAGAAACAGAAGCATTGACAGAAGTGTTTGAAGGGCTTGAAGCGCAATACAGCAAATATGTTCTTGCAAGCGCAGAAGGATATATCAATATCACAGATACAACAGCAGAAACATATTCAATCAAATTGAACGAAGCTGGAGACACAGCGACAAAAGTTCAAATTGTTGCTTACACATACGACGACATGGGAAATGTTGCAATCTATGCAAAAGAAGCAGAAATTGCAAACATCAACGACGAAAACCCACTTGAACTTTCAAGAGTTGAAAAGTCAGATGTTACAACATTTGAACAAGGCGCAGAAATCAAACTTCCAACAATCGAAGTTTGGGACGATGCAGCTGGATATTTGACATATGATGTAAGAGTAAATTACATCGACAACGAAGGAAAAGAAACAAGACTTTCAGTCTATGACTATTCTTCAAAGAGAACATTGGTTGCAGGAAACTTTGGTAAACTTGTTATCGACGCTGGTTCATTCACAGCTCCATATCAAGGAAATTATCAAGCAAGCATCGCTGTAAGAGATAGTGCAAACAACACAATTGTTGTGTTTGGAAACTACTCAACAACAGGAAGAGAAGTTGTCAACCCACCAGTGATTAACACAGACTTCACAAGCAAGACAATCGAACTTGACAGCGACGAAACAATCACAATTCCAAGACCAGCAGTCAACTACGAACTTGCTGACAGCATTGATTATGAAGATTATGTTGACGGAACATCAACAGAAACATATATCGTAAGAAAG
>CAKJYB010000048.1 GCA_918241715.1 Clostridiales bacterium | reverse complement strand
TTACAATTATACGCCAAAGGAACTGACAGATGCAGGGATTTGTCCAACGTGTTTTGACAGGTCAACAGGTGGGCATGTTTACGGAGATTCTTCACGTCTTGCAATTTTTGAAGACGAAGATATAGAATGTGGTTTTGTTGGAAATCCAAGAGCCGTGGGGCACATGGTTATTGCAACAAAGAAGCACTTTCACGACATGGCAGAATGTTCGGACAGACTCAACAAAAAAATAGTTTGCTTTGCAAAACAATTTATGAAGATTTTGTGTGAAGTCTATGGTTGCGAAAGAGTTTACCTTTGCACAATGTCAGACGGCCCAATGAATCACTACCATGTTCAGCTTATTCCAAGATACCCTTATGAAGAAAGGGGATCAAAAAATTTTGTCAAACCAAGAAAAGAGTATATTTACGACAAGAAAAAATTGGAGATTGTAAGAAAAAAGATTGCAGAATATGCAAACGGGAAATAAAAAAACACGGCTGAGCCGTGATTTTTTTTAAATAATTTTAAAGAAGTATAAGACACCCTCAAGATAGCAAATTATGATAAGCGCAATAAACACAAATGGCATAATGGTGTCGATGATTTTGTATTTTGGCTTTCTTGTGTAGGAGACAAGGAAGATAAAAGGAACAAACACAATAAGATAGAAGTTTAGTCCAAAGCCATAGATAAGAAGATTTGGAACAAACAAGAACACAAAGAAGTCTATCAAAGAAATAACTGCAATCACAATTGCTGCAAGGGTGGAGACTTCAAGTGAACTCCTGTTTGATTTTGTGTAGGTTTCGTATTCTTCTTCTGTTCCACCATATTTTTTAAACTTGTATTTTCTCAGTTTCAAAAGTAGGGCAAGAACAAAGAAGATTATGTAGAATGCTGGAGATCTGCACGGCATAATTGCCAGAACCGCCACAGGCAAGTCAATTACACTCATATAGTGAAGACCATAGACAACACACGAAACAGCAACAAGCACAACAGGGATTAGACTGCAGAGTCTGAATGCAAGTTTTTTCTTGTTTGTGTTTACTTTTTTTGGAGTGTAAAACATAAAGAAATAAAACAGAGAGAACAATGATAGGTCAACAAAAACATTGTAGTTTATGATTTTTAAAAAGAAACGTTTTGCAATGGTCTCAGAAAATTCAAAAGCTGCTTCTTTGTCGCCATCGGTTATTTGATAAGAGATTCCATAAACATATCTGTAGTAAATAAACACAATCAACAAATAAATTCCTATTGCAACTGCCGTGTAGAAGATGAGATATCTTTTTATGTTTTTGTTGCTGGACATAATCACACAGAAGTTTGCCATCAAAAAAAGTGGAACTGCAAAGATTGACAAAACTTCAAAAACGTTAAAAAGATCTTCGGACCAGCTTGGAACATTTGCAACTTTTGACACAATCGAATAGATGATGTATGCCTGACCAAGAAGCATTAAAATATATCCAAAAAATCTTATTGTTCGATAAGAAAATGGCCCCCTGTATTTGATTTTTTGCTTTGCAAGGAGTTTGTCAATCTTAGACCTTTTGTATTCTGGGGATTTTTTGTCAACAACCTTTTTCTTTGGTGTTTCTTCTGTCTGCTCAACTTCTTGTTTTACAGGCTGTTCAACTTGCTGTGTTTCTTCTGTGTTTAATACTTTTTCTTCCATAAAAAAATTATAGCAAAAGAAAAGCACAAAACAAAATGAAAAAAAGATTTGTTTTAAATTCATTTTTATGATATCATAATTGTTGGAGAGAAAAATGAGTTGGAAATCAATTTTTTTGTCAATTTTATCAATCACACTTTTTGTGGGAATTCTTATAGGGACAATATTCCTTTTTAAAACTCACTTTCTTATGGTGTTGTTGGGGGTTGTTGCTCTTGCACTCCCTGTTTTTGTGCAAAAGAAAGCCATTGACGAAGCAAGTGGGCGCATTGATGGGTTTATTGCAAAGTGGCTTGTGCCAATTTTGGCAGTGCTTGCAACATTCTTTGCAATCATGAGCTTGGCAGTTTGGATGAAGTAAAAAAAAGACTCTGTTTTTGCAGAGTTTTTTTGTTTTGTTTTAAAATTGATATGAAAAACAAAAGTCTTTGTGTTAAAATGGTGCTATAGGAAAAAATATGAGAAAAGTCGTAAATGAAAATGATATAACTCCAAGAAATAGTTCGGCAGGGACTGAAAACAAGTTTTCTGGAAATCCGTATCTTTACGGGATAAACAAACTTGAAACACAAAAAACGTATGCCGGAACAAATCTTGAAAGAGAAGCAAAAAGGCAAAAGGCAACAAAGTCAGCAAAAAGTTTTACTGATTTGATTAAAGCTGTTGCAGTTGTTGCTGCTGCAACGACAACCGGAATTGTTGGGGTTGGTTCAATTTTGCCAGACAACTTGCCAAAAGTTGAAATTAGTGAAGTGTATGCCTTTGAAAATGAAGTTTCCTATTTTGTGTCACTTGACAAATATGAAGAAGGTCTAAAGATTGTACTTTACAATGACTTTACAAACAGAGAAATGGAGATGGACGGGTCGGCTATGGAAGGCACATTTGAAGAACTTCAAGTTGACATGACCTACACCTTTGCAATAAAAAAAGGACTAAAAACAATCAAGAGTCAAAAAGTTACAACAAGAAGAGAAGAGCCGTTTGAAGAACCATATCAAGAGCCAAATACTGGCGACGGAAATGGGACGACGGGGCCATAAAGGAGAATAAAATGAAAAAGAAAGAAAACAAAAAAGTTGAACAAGAGAAAGTGGAAGTTGAACAAGAGAAAACAGAAGTTGTTCAAGAGCCAAAGAGAGAAATAAAGATTGACTCAAAAAAGGCAAGAGTCAAAACAAAAAAGAAAAAGAGCAATTCTTCAAAAGTTGGATACTATATCACTCTTGGAGTCTTTGTTGCAATAACGATTACTCTTTATGTACTTTCAAACCATATTTTTGGTGAAACATCTGTATTTAACAAAGCAATATCAAAAAATGGATTTTTAAACACATGTTATCAAAAGATACCTGCAGTTTTAAAGACAATTCAAATTATTACAATTGCATGGCTTTTGAATATTGTTCTTGGTTTTATTTTGAGAAAAATTTTGGGAAGAAACACAAGAAGCATCACAATCGTAAAACTTTTAAACAGCTTTATCAAATATCTTATCGTTATTATTGCAATCATGTGGACACTCAACGCTTGGGGCGTGGACACAGCCACACTTCTTGCAAGTGCAGGAATTTTGAGCTTGGTTATTGGTCTTGGTGCACAGAGCCTTATTTCTGATATTATTGCCGGATTCTTCATTGTATTTGAGGGGGAATATCAAGTTGGAGACATTGTTATTATTGACGGCTGGCGTGGAACGGTTGACGAAATCGGAATCAGAACAACAAAGATTATCGACTGGCAAGGAAACATTAAAATTGTAAACAACAGCGCAATTTCGTCTGTTATCAACCAATCAAAAGAACTTTCAGTAACAACTTGTGTTGTTGCAATTGACTATAGAGAGTCAATTCCAAAGGTAGAACTTCTTATAAAAAACAACATAGAAAGAATCAGAGCAGCAATTCCAGAAATTGTTGATGGACCATACTACAAAGGCGTTGACAGCCTTGGAGAGTCAAGCGTAAATTTGCTCTTTATTGCAACGGTTAAAGAAGCTGACTATTATGTTGTTCAAAGAGCATTAAACAGAGAAATCAAACTTTTGTTTGACGAAAACAATATATGCATTCCATTCCCACAAGTTACAATCAACGAACCTGGAAAGATTGGTGGAAAACACAACGCAAAAGATAAAAAGCAAGCTGACAGGTTTGCAGAAGAACAAAGAACTGTGTCCAAAACTATGGAAGACACAAACAAATAAAACACAAAAAGACAAAGAGAAATCTTTGTTTTTTTTGTTTGTTCTTTTTGTTTAGAAAAAGTTGTGTGATATAATTTTGTTATAGATTGGAGTTTTTATGAGAGAAATCGACCAAAACGTCAAAGGGTATAAAAATCTTTTTAGATATCTCAGTTATTTTAAAAATTATAAGGGGCTTATTGCTGGCTTTTGGGGGTTGTTGATTTGCACGGGCGTCCTTTCATTCTTTTCGCCACTTGTTCTTGGAAAAGTCATTTCTTACATGACCGTTGGTGGAGAAGGTGGTGGGCCAGACTTTCACAAAGCAATTGTCTTTGCCGGCATCTTTGCAGGGTTGGAAGTTTTGGGGCTTTTGTTGTATTTTGCAAGAGTGCCATTTTTTAAAAACCTTGAAAACAAAGTAAAAAGAGATGTCAAACTCTCTGTCATTAGAGAAAGTTTTAAAATCAATATTGGAGAGTTTGAAAAACTTGGAAACGGAACTTTTGTTACAAGACTTACAAGCGACATCGACTCTTTGGGCAACACATTTAAAAACATAAGCGAAACAATCGTAAACTTTATGTCAAAAATTGGGTTTATTGTGTTTGTGTTTATCACAAACTATTGGATTGGACTTTTCCTTGTTGTGTTTGTGCTTTTGAGATATTTTGTTTACCAAATCAGAATTTACTATTTTGCAAAAATGAAACCTAGAGTTTTGAAAAAGAATGAAGACACAAACTCCATGATTGGAGAATCTGTAAGAAGCATCAAAGACATAAAAACGCTTGGCCTTTCAGAAAACGTTTTGGGCAGAATCAGAAATCTTCAAGAAGATTATATGAGGGCCGACAACAAAGAGTGGTATGTGGGGACCTTCCTTTACACAATTGCAAACTTTGTCAGTGTTTTGTGCAACTTCTTCTTTATCTTCTTATGTGCAGTGCTCATTCAAAAAGGACAACTTGACCTTGCAATTTTCTATTCGGTTTATGTCTACAAGGGCAGTGTTATGGAATTTGCTGTTCACCTTGGCAATTTGCAAGACTACTTCAGAGATATGGAAGTTTCTGCAGCACGTGTGTTTGCTCTTGCAGGCGACGAACAATACACAAAAGAAAAATATGGCAATGTTGAACTTTTGGACTATAAGGGAAACATCGAATTTAAAAACGTAAGTTTCGCTTACACAAAAGACGAAAAAGTTTTAAACAACGTAAGTTTCAAGATTCAAGCCAACACACATGTTGCGTTTGTCGGAGAAAGTGGCTGTGGAAAGAGTACGATTGTGGCACTTATCTGCAAGCTTTACGATCCGGACGATGGAATTATTTTATTTGACGAAACAAACTCTATGTCGCTGGCACAGAGTTTTGGAAAAAATATTTCTATGATAAACCAATATCCATATGTCTTTAACCTGTCAATCAGAGAAAACATGCAACTTGTAAAACCTAACGTTACAGACGAAGAAATATATGAAGTTTTGAAATTTGCAAACGCAGACCATTTTGTAAGAGAACTTCCACAAGGACTTGACAGCTTTTTGGGAGAGGGTGGCACAAGACTTTCTGGTGGACAGAAACAGAGAATTTGTATTGCAAGGGCTCTTTTGAAAGACGCCAAAGTGATTATTTTTGACGAAGCAACAAGTTCGCTTGACAACATTTCTCAACAATACATCATGGACAGCGTTGAAACAATAAAGCACAACAAAACAATCATTACGATTGCACACAGACTTTCAACAATTGAAAACTGCGACACAATTTATTTTGTGGACAAGGGAAAGATTGTTGACTATGGAACTCACGAACAACTTTTGACAAGAAACAAAAAGTATGCAACGCTTTACAAAAAACAGCAAAAGCAAGCAAAAGAAGAAAAATAACAAAGGAAGCATGTTTGACATGCTTTTTTTGTTTTTATTTTGTCTCAATGTGATATAATAGCATTGGAGAGAACATGGAAAAAGGGCAGAGAGTTTATTTTGTTATTGACATGAAATCGTTTTTTGCTTCAGTGGAATGTGTGGAGAGAAAACTTAATGCCATGACAACAAAACTTGTTGTTGCAGACGAAAGCAGAACAGAAAAAACAATTTGTCTTGCTGTCAGTCCAGCACTTAAAAAACTTGGCGTAAAAAACAGATGTCGTTTGTTTGAAATTCCAAAGGACATTGACTTTATTATTGCTCCACCAAGAATGAAAAAATACATCGAATATGCTGCAGAAATTTATGCGATTTATCTAAAATACATCAGCCCTGAAGACATACACGTCTATTCAATTGATGAGTGTTTTATTGATGCAACTGACTATTTGAAACTTTACAATCTCAAGGCAAAGGAATTTGCACAAATTTTGATGGAAGAAATTGGCTCAAAACTTGGGCTTCCATCTTCTGCCGGAATTGGAAGCAACATGTATTTGGCAAAAATTGCCCTTGACATAACGGCAAAGCATGCGTCGGACAGAATTGGCTGGCTTGACGAAGAAAAGTTTAAAAAGACGCTTTGGAATCACAGACCAATTACGGACTTTTGGGGGATTTCAAGTGGAACATCAAAACGCCTTGAAAAATACGGCATTTTTGATATGGAAGGCATAACAAAAATTGACGAAAATTTGCTGTATGATGAGTTTGGAATAAACGCCGAACTTTTGATTGACCATGCTTTTGGAAAAGAGTCTTGCTTGATGAGTGATATAAAAAACTATAAGAGCAAATCAAAATCAATTTCTGCATCGCAAATTTTGCCTTTTGACTATACATTTGAAGAAGCAAAACTTGTTTTGAATGAAATGGTGCAAAATGGGTGTTATGACCTTTACAGACAGGGGTATGTAACCGAACTTCTGCATATTTTTGTCGGTTATGGAGATGTCAAATACGATGGAAATTTTGACTATTTCAACCCAAGAAAGACCGGAAGCAAAGGCACGGCACGAATGAATGTTGCCACAAATCTGTTTTCGATTATTGGAGAATATGTTGAGAAACTCTTCGATCAAGTTGTCGACAAGTCCAGACCGATAAGAAGACTGGGTTTTGACTTTGACAACCTTATGCCACAAGACCATGAAAGATACGATTTGCTCACCGATTTGGAAAAGATAAAGAAAGAGAAAAAATTGGTGGAAAGCGTGCTGAAACTTCAAAACAGATTTGGAAAGAACTCTGTGCTAAAAGGGCTTGACTTAAAAGACAAGGCAACGCAGAGAGAAAGAAATGAAACAATTGGGGGACACAAGAGTGGAGAGAACTAAAATGCCAAGAGCAGAAAGGGCAAAGCAGTTTGCTCCATTTGATGCTTTAAAGGGCTTGAGAGAAGCACTTAAACTTAAGGAATATCAGCACGAAAGAATCGTCAAGGGAGAACTTAGTGAAGAGAAAGCAACGGAACTTTCAAAAACCCTTATAAACCTTGAAAAAGGGGACGAAGTGGTTTTGACATATTTTGAAGACGGACACAACAAAAAGATTGTTGGAGCGCTGAAACTTCTTGTTGACGAAAACAAGGTTGAAATCGAAAGAAAAAAGATTTTGCTGGACGATATATTAGATATAGAAGTAAGAAAGAAATAAATCTTTTGTTATTCTTGCAAACGAACATTTGTTTGTGATATTCTTTTATTGATGAATGAAGAAAAAGAGCACAAACTAGTTCACTTTAGACCACTTTTCTATGGCTTTATTGCCATGCTTTTTGCCTTGCTTACAACAAGGTTTGTTTTTTCCGGAAAAATAGTTTACATAGTGTTAGATTTTGTTGTTGTTTTTGGGACGACAATTTTTCTTCTTGTCAAAAAGAAAGTTGTGCCAATAATTGTGATTGTCTGCTTTTTTGCGTTTGGAATGGGGTGGTATTTTGTTGGACTTGCCACTTTTGAAGGAAGAGAATACGGCTCCAGCGTGCAAATAACAGGTCGTGTTTCTGACGACTTGACAACAGACAACGGAAGGGGAGTTGTAACGCTTAAAGGCGTAAGAATTGACGGAAAAAGAGAGAAAAACATAAGGCTTTATTACAATGTTGAAAGTGGAACTTTGGCAATTGGTGATTTGGTAAAGTTTAACGGACAGGTCAAAAAGGTCAAGGCATTTGAACTTGGGTCTTTCAACAGCACGTGTTATAGAAAAAGAATTGCCTATACAACAGCGTTAAAAGAAAGTGAAATTGCAATAACAGGGACAAAGAGTGTTTTTGCAGAAAGGGTCAGAATGAAAGCCAAAAGGCTTCTTTTCGACTCAATGGGCAAAGAAAATGGTGCCGTTGCATATGCCGTTTTGTTTGGAGATAAAAACGAAATCGACGGAGAAGTTGCAAGCACATATAAAACGGCCGGAATAGTGCATATTTTGACGATTTCTGGCCTACATATCAGTTTTTTGATTGCGCTGTTGGGATTTGTTTTGAAAAAATGTAAAGTCAAGGGCTGGATCAACTTTTTGATTAACCTTGTCTTTGTCGGTTTTTATTCCTATCTTTGTGGGTTTACGCCTGCCGTTTTGAGAGCCGGAATAATGGGTCTGGTACTTGTTTATGCACAAATGTTTGGAAAGTTTTATGACAGACTAAATGCCTTGGGATTTGCCGGGCTTTTGATTTTGTGTGCATCTCCACTTTCTGCCCATGACGTTGGGTTTTTGATGAGTTTTGGCTCCGTTTTTGGAATTTTTGCAATAATGCCACAACTTTCACGTCTGTTTGCAAAAATTATGAACAGATATTTTGCAGATGGCCTTGCCATTACCATCAGCGCACAGATTGGAATTTTGCCGTTTGTTTCAGCAATTTCTGGAAAGATCAATTTTCTGTCGGTGTTTACAAACCTTATTGTTGTTCCAATATTCTCCGTGCTTTATCCACTCTTGTTTGTGTCTATGCTGTTTTGTCTTATCATGCCATTTCTCAAGTTTATGCTCACGTTTTGTGGGTGGGGATTTGGGCTTGTTTATGAGATTGCAAAACTGATGTCTGTCTCTGCCTTGACAATCAATCTTAAACCGATTTCAATTTATGTGTCGGTTGCATTTTTCGTTTTGTTGTTTGCAATAAGCAAATTCTTTATGGCAAAAAGAAAGATAAAACTTGTCTGTTGTGGGGTTATGATTGCCATCAGTTCTGCACTATTTGGACTAAATTTGACCAATTTGCCGGCTCAGGCTTCGGTTGCTGTGTGCTATAATGGCTATATACCTACAATTTTGTTGACAAACAACAGCAAAAAAAGTGTTATAATAGATACTAGTGAAGGGGCGTTTACAAATGGCGTTTTGATGGCAAACAACGTGGCAAAGGTTTCGGCACTTGTTTGTTTAAATTATCAAAAAATCAACACCAAAAACATCTACAACACAAACATTCCACTTTGCATAAAGACGGATTCAGAGGCCTGCACCGAAGATGACGTCTGCCAAAGCGTTGACACACAATATCAACTTGACGGATTTATGTATAAGTATGTATCACACTATGGCAAGTTGATTGGGGTTGAAGTGCAGTTTGATAATACAAAAGTGTTTGTGGCAAAAAACAATGCAACATCAACCGACATTGAAGATGTTGCAACACAGAAGTATAATTTTGTTGTGGTTGGCACGAATTATAAGATTGCAAAAGATTTTACAAAAGCAGGAAGCGTGATAGGCTATTATCAAAACGAACACACAAATTGCAGTTATTTAAAAGATGGAAATTTTGCCTATAGGATTTACGGCAACAAATATATTTGGGGGTGCTTAGATTGAAAACATTAAGAGCAAGATTAAACAAAAAGATTGAAAGGTGCTATTTGGTGCAGGGCGAGGACGTTTTGCTTTATGACAAAGCGTTGGAACTTATCAAAAACAAGGCAAATCTTCAACTTGAAGAATTTAACTTTATCATTTTTGACGACGACAGCTTCAATGGCGACGCCGTGATAAATACCTGCGAAACTTTGCCTATGGGAAGCGACACAAAGATTGTGCTTTTGAAAAACATTTCAAAGTTTGAAAAGTCTTTCAAAGACAAACTCAACGCATATCTGAAAAATCCGGTAGAAAGCACCATTTTGGTCATTTTTGACTTTTGGAATAAGTTTGACTTTATCATAAGCGAAAAGGTGTCAGCAAAAAGGCTTGACGACAAATCACTCAAAGACTTGATTGTTGCAGAATTAAACGAAAGGGGAAAGTCCATCACAAACGATGCGTGCCAACAACTTATAGAATCGTGTTGCAACTATTATTCTCTGATAAAAAACGAATTAGAAAAACTTTCTGCCTGTGATGATGACCAGATTGACGAAAAGACGATAGACAACATTGTGTGCAAAGAAGAAGAGTTTAATGTCTTTGAACTTACAGATGCGCTTTCAAAGAAAAACTCCAACAGGGCAATTGAGATTTTAAACCTTATGAAAAAGGACACCACAACATTCAATTTGGTGCTAAACCACTTTAGAAGATTGTTTTTTGTGGCGATTTCCGACATGACGGACAAAGAGCTTTCTGACAGCCTTGGCGTCAAGGAGTACGCCATAACAAAAGCAAGAGAGCTTTCCAGAAACTTCAACAAACTTCAACTTAAAAACATCTACGAAATGCTCAACGATGTGGACTTCTACATCAAAAACGGACAGATGCAGACAGAAAATGCCTTGTATTATTTGGTGTTTGGGATTTTGTATTGTTAAAATATATATAGGAGAAAACAATGGAAGAATTAAATTTGGAAGAAGTAAAACAAGAATTTTTGGAGATATATTATGACAACATAGAAAGAGATGGCGCAGAAGAGCTGTTGAACTATCTTGAAAAGACGGATTTCTTTGTTGCTCCAGCATCTTCAAAATTTCATTCAAACTTTGAAGGTGGACTTTGTCAACATAGTATAAATGTGTATAAAAGACTGCTTGTTCTCATAAAACAAGAGTATGGGGACAATTGGCAAGAGAAGATTTCTCCAGAAAGCGTGGCAATCATGGGGCTTTTGCATGATATTTGCAAGACAAACTTCTACAGCGTGGAAATGAGAAACGTCAAAGTTGATGGAGAATGGGTGCAAAGACCATACTACAAGGTTGACGACACCTTGCCATACGGGCACGGAGAAAAGTCTGTGTATATGATTTCTGGCTTTATGCGTCTTACAAGAGAAGAAGCCATGGCAATAAACTGGCATATGGGAGCTTTTGACGAAAGAGCCAAAAACAACTCTTCAATTTTGAAAAACGTATTCTCCAGATACCCAATTGCATTTTTACTTCATTTGGCAGACTACATGGCGTCATATTTGGATGAAAAAACGATAGAAAACTAGCAAAAAGAGCACTTTTTTCAAAAAAAACAAAAAAAATTTTAAAAAATTTGCACAAAAAAATTGAATTCGTAATCAATTTTTTGGTTTTTGGCTGACAAAACCTAGCGAAAACGCACATTTTTTTAAAAAATGGTATTGACACCCCCTTGAAAAAGGGGTATAATGTTGTCAACAAAACAAAACGGAGGTGTTTTAGAAATGATGACAAAACCAAATAAAATCCAAATCAAAGTAAACGGAAAAGTGTGGGACATTGACAGCTTAGAGATTCCAAAATCACTATTTGATAGCATTTACAATGAAATGGTTTATGCTGGAATGGCTTATGAT
>CAKJYB010000047.1 GCA_918241715.1 Clostridiales bacterium | reverse complement strand
AAACAATATAAGTCAAACAAAATCTGCTGTTTTGGTTTTTACAAAAATGTAAAAAATAGTTGTAGTTGTGCAAGAAATATGCTACAATGTAAAAAGGAATTTGGGAGCAAAAATGATTAACAAAACAGCAATAATAATTGGAGCATCAAGTGATATCGGTCTTTCAGTTGCAAAAAAGTTTGCAGAAAATGGGTATTCTCTGGCTCTGACATACAACAGCAACAAAGTAGATTTTGAGAAAAAAATCACTGCAAAAAAACAAAAATCTTACAGACTTGACCTTAAAGACAAGGCCGAAGTATCAAGGGTTTTTAAAGAAGTTTCAAAAGATTTCAAAAGCATCGACACGCTAGTATTTTGCGCAGGTGTAGCCCAAAAAAGAGAACTTATTTTTGACCTTGCAGACGAAGAACTTGACAATCTTTTTGAAGTAAACATCAAAGGAGCAATCAAGTGCGTCAGAGAGTTTACAAAACTTGTTGTAAACAACAACCAAACAAGCATTGTGCTGATTGGTTCATTTGTCGAAAAGAATGGTTGTTCTTGCGAAAGTGCCTACACAGCAACAAAAAGTGCCCTTACCGGCCTATGCAAATCACTTTCAAGTGAACTTGGAAATCTTGGAATAAGAATAAATGTTGTTGCACCCGGTTTTATTGATACAAAAATGAACAACAACCTTACAAAAGAAGAAAAAACAGAAATTGCTTCGATGACACCACTTAAAAGGCTTGGTAAAGCTCAGGATATCGCAAATGCAGTTTACTTTTTAAGTGCAGAAGAGTCGTCATTCATAACGGGACAAACATTGTTTGTTGATGGTGGCTTGATTTTGGAATAAATTGCATAATACACAATATATTGTGTGGTATGCAGTGAGATAATACGGATAAATAGAATATATGCATAGGAGTCGAAAATGAAAACACATAAAAATTTTGATTATGAAAAACTTACAAAAGAGCAAAAGGAGTGTTTGTCCCTTGTAGAATCACTTGGAGTATATGAACTTAGAGCACTTTCAAGAGTGTTTGGCTATAGTTCCCCTACAACACTTAAAAGAGATGATCATATAAAAATCATTATGGAAAAAATTATTTCAAAGGAAGAACTTAGACCTTTGCCACTCAAGCAAGGAAGACCATATAAAGAACTTAGCAACATTGAAGGAATCCTTGTTCAACTTTCAAAAATCACAGGAGTTGACTATACAATGCAGTCTGGAAAGGAAGTTGGTGGAAAGAAGAACATCACTTTCAAGCAAGTTGACGAAAAGATTTTTTCAAAAAAGATGTCTCCTATCAATGTAAAAGGCTTCCTTTTGGAAAATTTGGCAGGACAATTCTATTTTAGAAACCAATTTAATGGAAGAAATGTCCTTGTTTCCGGCGATTTGGCCAAAAACCTTGTAGAATATGATTATGTTGAAGGCGAAGCCGTTGTCATGAACTCCGAAAAAGAATATATGATGACAAAACTTGTTCGAACAAACTTCCAACCAGCCGAAAAATACAACGGAAAAGCCGTTTCAACAGCACAATCTTCTGTAAACCTTGGAAAAACGACCATCAATCTTGGACAAAGATATCGTTTTGCAAACCTTACACGTTTTTCTGACAAACAGGAAGAGATAACAAAACTTTGCAAATCTTTTAAAGAAGCAAAAATCCCAACCATTCTTATTGCTCCAAATGTTGCAGAAGAAGATTTAATGACATTTCAACTTATGGGATTTGACTGCCCAGTAACCTTTTCTATGACAGATGATGCAGAAGATGTTTACGAAAATATCGTTTACACCATTGATTTCATGAAAAGACAGAGAAGTCTTGGTGGAAGTGTTGCAGTCTTTATTCAAGATCCAGTTACTTTTGCAAACTTGGTTGACTATTGCTTCAAAAACAACCCAAAGGTGTTTATGAATCATACAGACAACGTTGCAAGAATTGTAAAAGAGTTTGCTTCGTTGATGCGACAAAACTCAAAACAAAATGTAACAATCTTTTCAACATGTGATTCTGCAGACCTGTTTGACCCACTCTATGTTTCACTTGTTTACAAAATTTACAGACAAATCAACTTGTAAAAGGAAAAATTATGAATCTTTTGTCAATTCCAAGCAGTTTCAATCTCTTTGGACTAAATATTCATATTTATGGTGTAACAAGCGCCCTTGCATACTTTATGGGCGTGCTTATAACGTGCCTTATAGCAAAGAAACGTGGCTTTAAATTTGACGACATTTTGACGCTGGCTTGCTACGTCATTCCCCTTGCGATAATCGGTGCAAGAGTCTATTATGTTTTGTTTAGACTTGACCTTTACAAAAACTTTGTTGACGTTTTAAAAATTTGGGAAGGTGGACTTGCCTTTTATGGTGGTATGATTGGTGGCGCAATTGGTGTTGGAATTTATTGTCTGATTCACAAGAAGAACTTTCTTGCACTTATTGACCTTATTGCTGTTGCCATGATTTTGTCTCAATCTCTTGGAAGATGGGGAAATTTCTTCAATCAAGAAGCATACGGAACAAAGGTTTCTGACCCAAAATGGCAATGGTTTCCATTTGCCGTTTACATCGAAAATTTCGGAGAATGGCACCTTGCAACGTTCTTCTACGAAAGCCTTTGGAACTTGGCAACATTTGCAGTTTTGATTACACTTTTATACAAAGTCAAATTCAAGGCAAACGGCATGGTTGCAGCATACTATCTTGTTTGGTACGGCACAGGACGTTTCTTCATTGAAGGACTTAGAACTGACAGCTTATATTGGGGCTCTGTGAGAGTTTCTCAACTTTTAAGTGGAATCTTTGTTGCCATTGGTCTTGCGTATATTATCACCTGCGCAATAGTAAATCGAAAGAAACAACCACTCACCTACACAATTCAAGAATCTCCACCAAAAGAGAAAAAGCAAAAGAAACAGAAGAAAGAAGAACATCAAGAGAATAAAAACGACGAATAGTGCAATACTTTTGTCATGAATGGCAGAGTTTTTGGAATGAAAAAGAGCATAATTTTGGCAGTTTTTGCTATGGTTATGCTTTTTCTTTTGTCGCCCTTTTTGCGCTTTCTATAACCATTTTTAAGCGAATGGAACTATGCTTTTATTCTTTCTGCCTTTGCGTTGGAATATACGAAATGGCAAAAGGCTTTCTGCTTGCAAATGCAACTTCAAGTTTTTTCGGTTCGACCCTTTTTTATGTTGCAATCTCCTGCACTTTGTGTTCGTTTCTGCCC
>CAKJYB010000046.1 GCA_918241715.1 Clostridiales bacterium | reverse complement strand
GATTGGCGACTTTACAGGAGAGAAACCAACAACAGACCTCACAAACCTTGCTTCGACAAAAGCGGCAACAATTCAAACAATTGTTGATCTTCTTGAAGAGACAAGAGGAGTTTCAACTTTCGATGGAAAAGATAGTCTTGTAAAGGTTGGAGAAATTCTTGACCTTCTCAAGACAAATGCAAACCTTGCAGAGGGAAACGGAGTGTTCAAGGCAATCTTTGAAAATGTTGTTTGGTATGCAACAAACGACACGTCAATCAATGAAACAATTTATAACGGCAAGACATCAACAAATGCAAATGCGGAAGATGTAAAAGCATATCTTAATACATCTGGTGATGGATATTACTCAATCAGTTACACAAACAAGATGACAGATCTTAAAGCTGTTGTTGACCTTGCAGATGATATTAAGACAAAAACTGAAGGAGTAAACGTAAAGACAAAAGAGTTTATCCAAAAGGTAAAAGAAGCAACAGATGCATCAACTGTTGATGTTGCAGAAAACTTGCAAACATTGTTGAACAACAAGGGAGAAAAACTTACAACAGAAACATTTACCGATGCAGAAAAAGTTGCTGCAAGAGGATTTGTTGATGAAGTTTATGGTGCAGGAAACGAAGTTGGAACAATTTTGAAAGATCTTCTTGGAATTGCTGAAGAGTAAAATATTAAAAAGGGTTGTGTGTTTACACAACTCTTTTTTTGTTGGAAAGACAACTTTTTTGTGATATACTTGTTTTCACAAAGGGAGAAAAATGGAATTTAAACATATACCTGTTATGCTTAATGAGGTTATTGAAAATCTAAATATAAAAAGTGATGGGGTTTATGTCGACTGCACGGTTGGTGGCGGTGGTCACTCTCTTGAGATTGCAAAAAGGCTTAAAAGTGGGCATTTATATGCTTTTGATAGAGATGAAGACGCCATCAAAAAAAGTTCTGAAACACTAAAAAAATATACAGACAAAGTTTCGCTTATAAAATCAAATTACAAAAATGCACCACAGATTTTAAATGAAATGGGTGTAAACAAAATTGATGGATTTTTAATTGATTTGGGTGTAAGCTCTTATCAAATTGACGAAGGAGATAGGGGATTTTCTTTTGTCAATAATGGAAAACTTGATATGCGCATGGACAGGCAGGAAAATGTTTTGACAGCAGAGGAAATTGTAAACACCTTTTCACAGGAAAAACTTGCAAACATCTTCCAAATTTATGGAGAGGAAGAATTTGCAAGACCGATTGCAAAAAACATCGTCTTGGCAAGAGCAAACAAGAAAATTGAAACCACTTTCGAGCTTAGAGATATCATTGAAAAAAGCATGCCAAAGAAGATTGTTTTCTCTCGCGGTGGAGCATCAAAAAAGGTCTTTCAAGCACTTAGGATTTATATAAATGGTGAGCTTGATGGATTAGACAACTTACTTGAGCAGCTTGTTGACATGCTAAATAAAGGTGGCAGGGGAACGGTTTTGACTTTCCACAGTCTTGAAGATAGAATAGTCAAAAATGTTTTCAAGATGGACGCCACGGATTGTGTATGTCCACCAAAGACTCCAATATGTATTTGTGGGCATAAGGCAAGCGTAAAACTCGTTACGAAAAAACCAATTATTGCCACAGATGCAGAGCAAAAACAAAATTCAAGAAGCACATGTGCAAAGTTGAGAGTTGTGGAAAAAATATAAGAAAAGAATATAAACAAAAGGGGGTAAATATATTATATGGAAAGGCTTGTTGCAGAAACAGAAGTAAAGACTGAAGTGGAAGTAAAGACTGAAAAAATAGAGCAAACCGTAACACAAGAAGTTGTGGCAACACCTCAGATTATTGTGCAAGAAACGACACAAGAAAAGACCACAGATGAAGTGCCCCCAAAAGAATATAAAACAGAATATCTAAAATCTTTTGAAGATATGACTTTGGCGGACATGATAAACAAAGACGAAGTTGAAAAGCAAAAGGAAATACAGAAAGAAAAAGAACAACTTATCGAACAGCAGTATACTCAAGAAGAGAAACAAGAAGAAACAATTATAGAGAAGCCAAATTTTGATTTGATTGAGCCAGACAAACGTGTTATCAAATTGAGAAGAAAGCAGGAGAAAATCCAACCACGAGAGAGAAAAAAGAACAAAAAATTTGGGATTGCTTTGGCAATAGGATTGGGTATTGCATCAGTTTTGTGTGTGACAAATGTGGCGATTTTAGAAAGTTATTCTTCTAGTCTTTCACAACTTGAAACAGAGTTTTATGAAGTGAATTTGCCAAAATATCTCAAAGATGTTGCAAATCTTGACACAACAAAAAAGAGTATGGAGTTTTTGGATACTTATCCAGAAGAGATAAATCAAGCTGGAGAGCTGGGGACAAAAACAAATTGGTTTGACAAATTCTGTAATTTTTGGAGTGGGCTCTTTGGAGGTTAGAATTGCAAAAACAATTTACACTTTATTCAATGCAAAAGAGGATAAAAGCAATATTTTTGATTTTAACAATCCTTTGTTGTGCATTGGGGGTGAGGTTGTTTATAGTTCAAATAAGTGACGGAAAAGAACTTCAACAGCGTGCAACAGATCAATGGACAAGAGATCTAAAAATGACCGCTAAACGAGGCTCTTTTTTTGATTGCACAGGAGATACAATTGCTGTCAGTTACACAACATATAATGTCTATGTGCGTGGAAGAGAAGTCACAGACATTGATATGGAAGCGGACAAGTTGTCAGAGTTATTGCAAATTTCAAAAGAGAAATTAAAAGAAAAGATGTCGCGCAAAAATGTGTCTGAAGTGTTATTGAAGATGCAAGTTGATGACGATGTGGCAGAAAAAATATATGAGGAAAAACTAGATGGAATTTATCTGTCAGAAAATGTTGGAAGAAGGTATGTTTATGGAAATATGCTCACACAGATTTTGGGTTTCACATCAAATGACAATGTAGGGCAAGCTGGACTTGAAGCGTTTTTAAATGATTATTTGACTGGTATAGATGGGTATAGCTTTGTGCAAAGTGATTTGAGGGGGAAAGAAATTGACAACAAATTGCGCTATTATGTTGACGGAATAGCTGGCAATGATGTTACGCTGACCATAAACAGCAAAATACAAATTTTGCTTGAGCAAATTTTGCAACAAGCATATATAGAGCAAAAAGCAAAAGGCGTGACCGGCATTGTTATGAACGCAAAAACAAGTCAAGTTTTGGCTATTTCCTCAAAGCCAAGTTTCGACTTAAACGAGGTGCCAAGAGATGATTTAAAAACCTTGTTTGAGCAAATGAGAATGACCGCAGTGACTGACACTTATGAACCAGGCTCAACATTTAAAATTTTGACTCTTGCTGCTGCACTTGAAGAGGGTGTCGTTGATTTGAATGACAGGTTTTATTGCCCAGGATACAGAATGGTTGATGGACAAAAAATCAAGTGCTGGAGGACAATAGGAC
>CAKJYB010000045.1 GCA_918241715.1 Clostridiales bacterium | reverse complement strand
AGTTACTGCTATAAATCCAACTCCTTTGGGAGAGGGAAAAACTACAATTTCAATTGGTCTTGCTGATGCGTTAAATAGACTAAATCAAAAAGTTTGTCTATGTTTAAGAGAGCCATCATTAGGTCCAGTATTTGGAATTAAAGGTGGGGCAACAGGTGGTGGAAAGGCAAGTTTGACTCCAAGCGATGAAGTGAATCTTCACTTTATGGGAGATTTTCACGCAATAGCTCAGGCAAACAATCTGCTTTCTTCAATAATTGACAACCACATTTTTCAAGGAAACGCACTTGAAATTGACACAAACAAAATTTATTTTAAAAGATGTCTTGATGTAAATGACAGAAGTTTGAGAAGAATCTCTTACAAGATTGGAAAAGCAGAAGTTTCTACTGGTTTCAACATTACGGCTGCAAGTGAAGTTATGGCCGTTTTGTGCTTGAGTGAAAACATAAAAGATCTCAAAAAGAGACTTGGCTCAATCATGGTGGCACAAAATGTCAAAGGAGAGCCGGTTTATGCAAGAGATTTAAATGCTGAAGAATCTATGGCAGTTTTGCTTAAGGACGCCTTTAAACCAAACTTGGTGCAAACTCTTGATGGGAATTTGGCACTTGTTCATTTGGGGCCATTTGCAAATATCGCACATGGTTGCAACAGCATTGTCGCAACAAGATATGCTCTTACGCATGCTGATTATTGCGTTACGGAAGCAGGTTTTGGAAGCGACTTGGGTGGAGAAAAGTTTTTGGATATCACTGACAGAGTGCTTGGAAAAACTCCAGATGCAGTTGTGCTTGTTGTTGCACTTAACGTCATACACGAACAGGGCAGTTTGCAGGCAGGATTTGACAATGTTAGAAGACATATTCACAATCTTAAAGACGTGTTTAAAGCAAACTTGGTTGTTGCAATAAACAAGCGTAAATCAGACGACAAGACAGAACTTGCAAAACTTGAAGCATTGTGCAAAGAGATGGGTGTTGAAGTTGCCGTTTGTGAAGCGTTTGACAAAGGTGGAAAGGGGTGCTTGGTTTTGGCAGAAAAAGTGGCAAAACAATGTCAAAACAAATCCAAAATTGAATTTACTTACAGCCTTGGTCAATCAATAAAAGAAAAGATTGAAAGTGTTGCAAAAAACATTTATGGTGCAAAGAGTGTGGCTTACAGCGATGTTGCAGAAGAGAAGATTGCTTTTGCAGAAAAATGCAATACAAAGGACTTTTTTGTAAATATTGCAAAGACGCAGTTTTCATTTTCTGATGACAAAAACTTGCTTGGCGCACCAGAAGACTTTGAGTTTAGAGTGACGGATATTGAAATCAGAAGTGGAGCAAAGATGATTGTTGCGATTGCAGGAGACATGCTTTTGATGCCTGGTCTTGCAAAGCAATCAAACTACAATAATATCAAAATGGACGCCAAAGGAAAGATTTCGGGAATTTTTTAAGATTGTTTTTGAAAGATAAACCATTTGTGCTAGAATGAGAAAAGGAGAAATGTATGAAAAAAGTTGCTATTGTAACAGACACAAATAGTGGAATGACAAATGAAGAAGCAAAGAAAGAAGGTGTTTTTCTTGTTCCTATGCCATTTGTTATTGATGGAAAAGAATACTATGAAGGGGTAAACCTGACAACAGAAGAATTTTATGAAAAACAAGCACAAAATTCAAAAATTTTCTCTTCACAACCAAGCATAAATGATGTTGTTGAACTTTGGAGAGAAATTTTGAAGACTTATGATGAAGTTGTGCATATTCCAATGTCAAGTGGACTTAGCAACAGCTTTGACACTGCAAACACTTTTTCAGAAGAGTTTGAAGGCAGAGTGCAAGTTGTAAACAATCAGCGTATTTCTGTTACTATGAAAGCATCTGTATACGAAGCAGTCGCAATGGCAAGAGAAGGTGCTGACGCACAACAAATAAAGAAATATCTTGAAGACACAAAATTTGACTCTTCAATCTATATTCTTGTTGACACACTTAAATATCTTAAACAGGGTGGAAGAATAACCCCAGCTGCAGCAACAATTGCCGCAATCTTAAACATCAAACCTATATTGCAAATACAAGGTGGAAAACTTGACTCTTATGCAAAAGTTTTGAATGTTAAGACGGCAAAACTTAAAATGATAGAAGCTGCAAAACAAGATTTGACAAACAGATTTAGTGGGCTTGTAAAAGAAGGAAAAATGAGGATTTCCGTTGCTCACACAAGAAACGAAGAAAACGCAAAACTTTTTGCCGAAGAAATCAAAAAAGCAATCCCAGATGTAGAAATTGAATTTGTTGACGCTTTGCCACTTTCAATTGCAGTACATATAGGGGCAAAATCACTTGCTATTGCTTTGCACAGAGTTTTTTAGAAGGTAGATATGAAAGATTGTTTGTTTTGCAAAATTATAAATGGAGAGATTCCTTCATACAAGATTTATGAAGATGACTTTTGCTATGCTTTTTTGGATATTGCAAATGACGTCTATGGACATACGCTTGTCATACCAAAAAGACACTATGAAAGTGTTATGACTGCAGACAATCAAACTCTTGCAAGAATGATTGAAACTTGCAAAAAAATTGGGAATCATTATGTAAAAGAATGTGGCTTTGAAGGATACAACATTGTAAACTGCACAGGAAAGGCTGCACAACAATCAGTATTTCATGTTCACTTTCATATTTTGCCAAGAAAGACTGATGACGGAAAGACAATTTTGACAAACCTTGGTGAGTCTGGTGCAGAACTTGAAAATGTATGCGCAGAACTTAAAATGAAAGAAGAAAAGGTGGAAGCGACAAAACAACCACATGAAGATGTTGACAAAAATTCGGTTGTGCTTTACACAGACGGGGCATGCTCTGGCAATCCGGGAAATGGTGGCTGGGCTGCAATCTTATCGTTTAAAGGAAAAGAGAAAATTCTTTCTGGTGGAGAGAAAGACACAACAAACAATCGTATGGAACTTATGGCAATCATTCAGGGTTTGGAAGCGATAAAGAAAGGTCAAAAAGTTGTTGTGTTTAGTGATAGTGCTTATTCTGTAAACCCATTCCAACAAGGTTGGATAACAAAGTGGGTTATGCAGGGCTGGAGAACTGCCGGTGGAGATGAAGTTGCAAACAAGGAGCTTTGGCAAAGACTGCTAGATGCCATGGAAGGCCTTGATGTTGAGTTCGTCAAAGTTAAGGGCCACAGCGACAACATAAACAACAATCGTTGTGATGCTCTTGCAAGAGAAGAAATTGCAAAGTTAAAGGACTAGGACAAGAAGAAGCGTAATGATGCATGAAAAAAAACCATGCATCATTTTTTGTGCCACAAAAAGCATTGTTGGCATTTTTAGTTTTGCAAGCATTGTGATTGACTGAATTATTGTTGAAATTCCACCAAAACTGACAACAAAAGACGACAGAACAACAGCCACTTTTTGATTGAAAAGCAAAGACAGACTCTGACAGCCTTTTGTGATTTCTACAAGTCCTTGTAAAAAAGCCGAAATTGAAATTGGGAACAGGTTGAAAAGTGGGGAGAGTGCTTCGATAATCAAAAAGAAAATTGTGATAATAC
>CAKJYB010000044.1 GCA_918241715.1 Clostridiales bacterium | reverse complement strand
TGGAGCATGCAAAGATACTTCAATACCATATTTTGCAAACTCAAGTCCAATTTGTTTTGCAGTTTCAGTTGAAGTTCTAAATCCCTGTCCAAAACTATACTCAAAAAGCTCAAGCCCTTTGTCTTTTGTCCACTTTGGACTCTCCATAGACGACTTGTGTCCCTCTTCATAAAATGCCAAGCTGTTTCCTGCTGGGCCAAAAAGAACCTTTCCCATACACACCTCTACATTAATCTAAGTTTTAAAGTCAAAACATTGTTTAAAACTTCGCCAACACCGAGAAAATCATTGTCACTGTACACTTTGTATTGTCCATCTGGTTTTTGACAAATCAAATTTACCCCATTATACAATTTTTGAGAATCATCAAATCCCAAAACAATACTGTCAAAATCAAACAATTGTTCGCAAGGGACAACTCTAATTTTTCCGTTTTCAACATCATCAAGTGTTATGCAATCCTTAAGCGCAAATGTACCACATCTAGTACGTAGTATGCATTGCATACTACCATATGTGCCAAGCATGTAAGCCAAATCTCTGCATATACACCTGATATATGTTCCACTTGAACAAGTGATTTCAAACTTAAATTTGTTTTTGTCTACCTGTTCCAACAATTTAAAATCAAAGATTTCAATTTCCTTTGGTGTCAGTTGAACAACATTACCCTTTCTTGCTTCTTTGTATGCCGTCTTTCCATTGACTTTTTTTGCAGAATACTGTGGTGGCATTTGATTATATTTGCCAATCATTTTTGCAATAGCATTTTCAACTTGTGTTTTGTTTATGTCACATTCTTTTGTCTTTATTACAGCTCCAGCTAAATCCAAGGTATCTGTCTCAAATCCAAAAACAAAAATTGTTTGATAAGTTTTTGTTTTTCCAAGATAAAAATCAAAAAGTTTTGTTGCATTGTTTACTGTAACAGGCAAAACACCCTCTCCCTCAAGATCAAGAGTGCCCAAATTCCCACATTTTCTTGCTTTAAGCGCGTATTTAACCATGTTTACAACTTTATTTGATGAAACTCCTGCCGGCTTGTTTACAAGGACAATTCCACTCTTAAAGAAGGAAGGATTATACATGCATAATCTCCTTTGCCCAAAGCATTACATTTTTTCTCAAAGACAAAAAGTCTCCTTCATAATTGAATGCTGCCGCAAAATTGTGGCCTCCGCCATTCATCTTGTTTGCGAATGGCACCAAATCATCAACAGAACTTCTCATGCTTACCCTAAAGATACCATCTGGCAGTTGATAAATCAAAAATGAGAGACAAACACCATCAATTCTTATCAATGAGTTTGACAATGCTTTTACATCTTCAACATCAATTTTTGCATGCTTCAAATTTTGAGTGGTGAAAACAGCATACACTGCCTTACCTCTATTGATAAATCTCATCTTGCTGTAAAGTGCCTTTTGAGTTGCAATTGTCTTTCTTGTGATTTTTCTATAAAATGCATCATACACTTCTTGCACTGCTGCTCCAGCTTTCATCAAATATGCTGCTTTATCAAATACATCTGGTGTTAAATTGTTATGCAAAAATCTGTCTGTATCGCCCATCATGCCGGCATACAAATATGTTGCTCCATTTTTTGATGGTGTAACACCAGCCTCTTGAAAAAGATCAACAACAATCATTGATGCAGCTGCAACCTGCTTGATCATATAATTTTTTGTTTCAATCTTCCCCTCTTCACCAACAATATGATGATCAACAATCAACACATTTTTGAATTCTGCTATTTTCTGCTGATATATTGAACTTAGTCTGTCGATTGAATGTAAATCAGAAACAATCACCAAATCATATTGATCTGGGTGAAATTCAAACTTTGCTTTTTTGAAAGGAAAAACATCAAACAAGAAATCTGCTGGTGTGTCACAGATAAAAACATCGGCTTTTTTGCCTAATTTTTGACACAAATCTTGAAGTCCAAATGTTGAGCCGCAAGCATCAGGATCAGGCTCTCTGTGGCCAAAAATGGCAATTTTATTTGCACTTTTTATTACTTCAATTGCTTTTTTATTGGTTGTCATCTTCAACCTCCTCTTCAGCAGGAATATTCAGTCCCCTCAAAATTTCTTCAACTCTAATTGCACTCATTGTGCTCTTGTCAACAACAAAGTTGATTTTTGGCACCTGTGGCATATCAACCATCTTTGCGAGTTCTCTTTTTATAAATCCTTCGCTCTTTTGCAACACTCTTGTCACATTTGAAATTTCGTTTACGTCCAAAACACTAACTTTTGCCTTGCAATATTTGAAGTCTGGCGTCACATTTACCTCTGTGATACTTACAACCCTATCAAGTCTTGGATCATTCATTTTTGTTTGTATAATTTCAAGCAAACATTTTTGAATTTCACTGTTTGCTCTTTCAATTCTATTTGACATAAAGCCTCCCATAATTTGATTTTAGTTATATTTGCTTTATTTTCCAAACAAATTACAAAAATAACATGAAAAAAGAGATTATTAATCTCTTTTAACTTCTTGCTTTACATAGCACTCAAGAATGTCTCCTTCTGCAAAGTCAATGTTGTCACGAAGTTTAATTCCGCACTCATATCCTTTTGCAACTTCACTCTTCTCGTCTTTTACAATCTTCAAAGACTCAATTGTGGTTTCTCCAACAAGCTCATCCTTGCGATAAATCTTTGCAATGCCATTTCTTTGGATCTTTCCATCCAAAACATAGCTTCCTGCAACCTTTCCTGCAGATGAAAGTTTAAAGACAACCCTGATTTCTGCTTTTCCAACATACTTTTCTTCATATTTGATTGTCATCATTCCTTTTGAAAGTCTTGTGATTTGATCAACAAGTTCATAAATAATCTTGGATTCCAAAACTTCAACCTTCAAACTATCTGCCATCTGTTGCATCTTTGTTGGAACTTTTATGTTGAATGCAACAACAGTTGCACCAGTTGTTTGTGCAAGCACCAAATCACTTTCTGTGATTCCACCAGCAGCACTATGAATTGTAACAACCT
>CAKJYB010000043.1 GCA_918241715.1 Clostridiales bacterium | reverse complement strand
GTGCAGGGATTTGTTTTTTATAGTGCCAAAGCCCACCACCTTCTTTTCTTTCATAAAAGGCGTCTGCATCTTTTTTTAGGTCTCTTTTTTTATGCCAAATAACCTGTGGGTCTGGGCGCAAAAGAGTTATGCCAGACCAGCTTTCAAGTTTTTCGCCATCACCGGTTGCCAAAACAACATAATCTTTCCAGCTCTCTGCAACTCTCATATTTACTCCTTGCCCTTAAACTTAACCAAAATTGTGCCGTCTCCAACTTCGACTTCTTTTTCGATTGTTGGATTTTTGATGTCGGAAACAATTTCTTTAATCAAAACTTCTTGTTTAAACTTTTCTTCAAACTGCTTCAATAATGTCGCCAATTTTGCGTCTTTTGTGCCGAATGAAGCAACAATTCTTTCGTCAATTTCAAAGTCTGCTTCTTTTCTTAAAACTTGCAAACTTCTCACGAATTCACGATATAACCCTTCCATAATAAGTTCTTCATTCAAGTTGATGTCAAGCACAACCGTGTTTCCGTTTTCGTGAGCAATCACAAAATCTTCTTTTGGTTTCTTTTCCAAATTGAAAAGTTCGCTGTCAAGGTTTTTGAAACTTCCAACGCTAACCTTTCCGTTTTTAAAGCCCTTTACGGCATCTTTAATCTTGTTTCCAAGTTTTGAAAGTTCTTCTTTAAGTTTTTG
The DNA here is from genome assembly GCA_918241715.1 of Clostridiales bacterium. Classification (GTDB taxonomy): domain Bacteria; phylum Bacillota; class Clostridia; order Christensenellales; family UBA1242; genus Caccovivens. Next base: position 4,892 of record CAKJYB010000043.1, on the reverse strand, counting down.
GACTTCCCCTTTCAAAACGGCCCCTGCCTTTTTGAAGTTTACAGACAAATATTCGTCATTAAACTTGCTGTCGTCTGTAACACATTCAACTTCTTTGACGTTGAGTTCGTCCTTGATTACGTCCTTAAGTTCTTTCAAAACGTTTTCAAGGTTTTCTTTTCCAGAAACATACATCTTTTGAAGTGGCTGTTTAACTTTGATTTGGTTTTCGTTTCTAAGTCTTTGTGCTGTTGACATAATGTCTCTTGCCACGCCAACAATTTCCAAAACGCCGGCAAACTTCTCTTCGTAGATTCTTGTTGGATATCCTGCAAGCATAATACATTCTGCTTCGCCCTTTTCAACGTCTCTAACCATGTTTTGCCAGATGTATTCTGTAACAAATGGAATGATCGGAGTCATAACTTGAACAAGCGCTTTGATTGCATGATACAAGCACCAATAGGCTGTGAGTTGGTCTTTTTTGTTTTCTGATTTCCAGAAACGTTTTCTGTTTATTCTGATATAGAAGTTTGAAATGTCGTCAACAAGTTTTTCAAAATCTTTCACAACAAGATAATTCTTGTCTTCGCTGTAGTATTTGTCGCTGTCTTCAACAAATTTGTTTACGCTTTCAATAAGCCACTTGTCAGAAAATTTGAAATCACTCTTTTTTGGTTTGAATGATGCAATATCTGGATTGTCAATACATGCATAAGTGTTGAAGAATGTGTAAACATTCCAGAAAGACAAAATCTTTCTTCTTGCTTCGTCAGTAAGATTATACCCAAATCTCATTTCGTTTGTTGGGCTGGAAGAAGAATAAAGATATCTGATTACGTCTGCCCCAACTTTGTCTGCAACCATGTCAACTTCAAGTGTATTTCCACCACTCTTGTGGAATTCGTTTCCGTTTTCGTCCTTGACATATTGATATGTCACAATTTTCTTGTATGGCGCTTTCCCCGTGAGAACAACACTCATAATCAAAAGAGAATAGAACCAAAGTTTGATTTGTTCTATCATTTCGCAAACATAATCGCTTGGGAAGTTTTCTTTAAAGAACTTCTTGTCTGTAAAATATTTTTTTGTTGAGAAAGGAGTGATTCCGGCATCAAGCCAAACATCACCAACCTCCTGAACTCTGTCCACAACTTCGCCACAATCACATTTGATTTTGATTTCGTCAATCCATGGTCTGTGAATGTTTGGAAGTTTGTCAATAAGCTGTGGATTTACGGCTTTCTTTCTAAGTTCGTCTAAAGAGCCAATCACATGCACTTTTCCGCATTTTTCACAAACATAGAATGGAAGTGGAAGTCCATAGAAACGACTTCTGGAAATATTCCAATCTCCCATGTTGTTGAGCCAGTCAACCATACGTTTTTTTGCAAATTCTGGCTTAAATTCAACTTCTTCAACTGCCTTAAGTGCAAGTGGTCTGATTTCGTCCATCTTGATAAACCATGCAGAGATAAGTTTGTAAACAAGGTCTGTTTTACATCTCCAGCAGAATGGATAGCTGTGCTTGTATTTGTGTGCATACAAAAGTTTTCCATCTTTTTGCAATCTGTTTACAACAAGGTCAACAACATCAGTCGTCTTTTTGCCTGCCAAAAATCCTGTGTTTGCAAGCATAACGCCTTGTTCGTTGATTGGACAAATCTCTGGCAAACCAAGTTTTTGCCCAAGTTCAAAGTCTTCTGCACCACAGCCAGGAGCAATATGGACAACACAGCTTCCTTCTGCATTGTCAACTTCGTCCCAAGCCACAATTTTGTGTGCAAACTTTTGTTCGGCAAGTTCTGGAAAACATGTTTCATATTCAAGGCCAACAAGGTCTTTTCCTTTAAATTCTTCCAAGATTTTTACTTCTTGCTTCAAAACTTTAAGTCTGTCTTTTCCAAGAACAATGTTGTCCCCTTCAAAGTTGACTTTGACGTAGTCAAATTCTGGGTTTACAGCAAGAGCAACGTTTGCAGACAAAGTCCATGGAGTTGTTGTCCATGCAACCATTTTGAAGTCTTTGCCCTTTACTGGAAGTTTGATAAACACAGCAGTATGTTCAACTTCGTGATAACTGCTTGACATTTCATGCTCTGAAAGGCTTGTTCCACATCTTGGACACCATGCCATAGGACGATTTTTCTTTACAATCCAGCCGTGTTTGTTGCACTCTTTCAAAAAGTACCAAATTGATGTGATGTTTTCGTCAGAATTTGTGTAATAAGAATGATCCCAATCCATCCATTGTCCCATACGGATACTTTGGCCGGTCATTTCGTTGGCATAATAGTTTACTCTCTCCATGCACTTGTTTGTAAACTTGTCAATTCCGTATTTTACAATCTCTGGTTTTCCATTCAAACCAAGTTCCTTTTCAACGTTGACTTCAACCCAAAGTCCCTGTCCGTCAAAACCATTTTGATATTGACAATCTCTGCCCTTGAGTGCGTTATAACGAATGGTAAGGTCTTTTAAAACTCTTCCCCAAAAGTGATGCACTCCCATACGATTGTTTGCAGTAACAGGACCATCAAGAAATCTAAATCTGTCGTGTCCTTCATTTTTCTTTCTAAGTTTGTTGAAGCTGTCATTTTTGTCCCAAAACTTTAAAATGTCTTTTTCCATCTCAACAAAGTTTGGCATAGTTTGTTCTTTTTTCATGTGTTTCTCCCTAAATTAGTAAGTTTCCAAGATGCTGTTCATTTTTATAACATCAGCACCCGTCATAATGCCAAGTGGCTTTTCTCTTGCCCCACCATTTGCAGTAACCAAAATTGCCAAAAGTTTGGAGTTTTGGTGGAACATTGAAAGTGCTTGTTCAACCGTTATGTCTTTGTTTGCAAATGCATAATAACTGCTGTTTTCAATCCTTGAAAGCATATCTTCAATCTTTACATAATCCAAAAATTCGTCAGCACTTCCACCTGAGAGAAGATATTTTCCAAACGAATCCAAAATCTTCTGTCCGTTTGCAATACCAATGATTTCGTTGTCGTCATTGTAAACAGGCAAGTTTGAATAGTTTGAAGAAGCAATAAGTTCGATCACTTCTCTCATTGATTTTGAAGCATGAACGGTCAAAACATCTCTTCTTGCAACAACATCAAGCGCCTTTGGTGGAGTTGTTAAAAGTTTTTCAATCTTTTCGATTTTTTCAACAACGTCTATGTGTGGCTCTGCAATAGTAAAATCACCATTGTCGTGGACAATAGCGTTTCTAAGTCTGCCATAACTGATCAAATCATCTTCATATTTTCTTATCGTAAAATTGTAAGACACGGCCTTTCTTACTGCTTCTGAAAAGCCCATGCTTCTGTTCATTCCATATCTTGTTTTAAGTGCGTAATCAATGTTGTTAAACGCAGACAAAAATCTTAAAGAATTGGATTTTTCGACTTTGTCTTGCACTGAATTTTCATTTATCTGTTTTGCCATAAACTCCCCTTATTCTCATAATAGTAGATTATACAATAATCTAAAGAAAAAGGGAAACAAAATAAACAATTTTCAAAAATTTATGTCGGTTTATAACTTAGCACGCTATTTTCGCCAAGAAAAACACTTGGAACACTCCCAACAATAACACATTCACAAACAAGCACATCTGTTGTGCTTTCAACCATAGACTTATATGCCGGCAAAAGCAAACTTACACTTGAAAAAAGTTTGACATAAAGCGAATGTTTTGTCTGGTTTATTCCAGATTGCACAAAACTGCTTTCAAAATAAGATGTCATTGTCCCAACACACTCAAGTCTAAGTTTTATGTCGGGTCCAAATCCGGACAAAAAAGGAATTCCCGTAAAGGTCCCAAGTGGAACACTTACACCCTCTCTCCCAACTTCGTCCAAACGAATTTGTGCAACACGATAAAACTCCCTTGCAAGAGCATTTAGTTGTATTGTATCAAGGTTTATCATTTTGACGTTTTGGTCGTCATCATAGGTGATTTTGACAATGTCGTTGTAAGTTATTTCATTTTTCTTCAAAACATCATATACGGCGTTGCTCACGGCCGTTGTGGAAAGGGAAGATATTGTTTGCCTTGTGCTTTCAACAACAATCGGATTTACAACACACAAAAAATAGACAAAAACAATAACACACAAAAGCAAAAAAAGAGCAACCATAGTCCTTGCTCTTTTCTGTCTTTTCTTCTTTCTTTTTTGAGCACAAAAGTCCATTTGTATATATTTATGAAGAAAAAAATGTAAAAATGAAAAATCAATATGTGGTGTAGTATGTTGTGCGTAATACACAACAATATGTGTAGTATGCTATTTTTTAGTATGCGATTTAAAAATCAAAGCAAACACAAACGCAAAAAAGATTGCCCCAGCAATTCCACCTGCTGTTGCCGTAAGCCCACCGGTAAACGCACCCAAAAGCCCATGCGTTTTGACTGCGCCAATAGCGCCCTTTGCAAGCGACGCACCAAAGCCAACAATTGGCACATTTATCCCTGCTTTTGCAAAATCAGAAATATAATCAAAAACACCTATGGCCTGCAAAAACAAACCTGCAAGTTCAAAAGACACCAAAATTCTTGCTGATGTTATGTTTGTGGTGATTATCAAAAGTTCACCAATCATACAAACAAACCCACCAACCAAAAACACCCATAAATACGTCATATTCCCTACCTTTCAACAACAATTGCATGGCAGACTCCCGGCACAGAATCTCCCTGCTGGCTTGACGTTGTGCTTAAAAGTGCGCCTGTTGGCATAAACAAAACCTTGCTATATTGTCCATCATGAAATTTTTTCATAATATAGGAATTGAATATTGTTGCACAACAACCTGCCCCAGAGCCACCACAAAGAGTTTGTTGTTTTCTTTTATAATACATTTGGCCACAATCGCCGTAGTTTGTGCCAAGTTTTATCCCTTCTTCATCCATAAGG
>CAKJYB010000042.1 GCA_918241715.1 Clostridiales bacterium | reverse complement strand
GTATTTTTTTCAATTTTATATTTTTTATTTGCTAAATTGACAACTAATCATAACATTATTATAATCAACATCATGAAAAACGTAATTATAATTTTTTGTCTGGCTTTGTTAGTTTGTGGTTGTGGCAGAAAATCTGAATTGGTTCACGATGCAGGTTTTCCACGCAATTATCCAGTTTATTAAACACATGGGGGTATGGCGAAATTGGCAGACGCGCTGGATTTAGGTTCCAGTCCGTAAGGGTGCAGGTTCAACTCCTGTTATCCCCACCAAAAAAAACTGAGGAGTAGGTTATGGATTTAACAAAAAAGACAATTTTTGTAGATTATGAAGGCACACTTTCGGAGTGTCCTGACAAGGCTCCAACTCTTAGAGAATTGTTGTTTGAAAAACCTTTCTCAAAACTTAAACCAAATGCAAAGATGCAAAAACTTTTGGAAAAGGTTAACCCAAAAAAGATTTATGTTGTTGGCGTTGTTGACACAAACAACGAGATTCAACAAAAATATTTCTGGCTTGAAAAACACTTTCCTCACATCGAAGACCAAAACATAATTTTTGTTTCTTCTTCAACCAAAAAAGTAGATGTGATTAAAGAGTACCAAGCAAAACTTGGACTAAAAAGCGAAGATATTGTTTTTGTTGATGACAAAGAAAAACATCTTGCACCTGCACGAGCAGCTGGATTTGAATGCTATAATGTCAACGAAATCTAAAAAGGAGAAAGATTTGAAGCCGAAGTTAATTTTTCTTGTTGGACCACCAGCCTGTGGAAAAAGCACTTACGCAAAAAGAGAGTTTTTGAATGACAACACAATCATTCTTTCAAGCGACGCAATAAGAAAAGAACTTTTTGGAGACGAAAACATACAAACGCAAAATGAAGCAGTCTTTTCCACCTTATACGAAAGAATGAACAAGGCTCTTAAACAACAAAAAGACGTAGTCATTGATGCAACAAACATAAACAGGCAGACAAGAAAATATGTTTTTGATGCACTTGGAAACACTCCTGCAGAAAAGGTTGCCATCGTCATTGACACACCAAAAGAAATCTGCCACAAACTAAACAAAGGCAGAAGAAGAGTTGTTCCAGATTATGTTATTGACAAATATTTTGATATTTTTGAAATGCCAACTTTTGAAGAGGGTTTTGACAAAATAAATAAAACAAAAATTGAAATAAAAATATAAATAAAAATTCTGAAAAATGCGAAATTACTGACAAAAATCGATTTCGCATTTATTTTTTTGAATAATATTTTAAGTTTTTGTTTATTTTTTCAATATATTCTCTTGTCTCCTTAAAAGGAATGTTTTTTAGCGTTTTCCCGTCATCACTATATTTTTTGTTTAAAAGCCACAACGAAACATTTGATGGGCCAGCATTATATGCACAAAGTGCAGTTTTCTCATCTTTAAATCTCTTTTTGAGTGTGGAAAAATAAAATGTGCCAAGAGTTATGTTGTCCTGTGGATTTTTTAAGTCAAAACTTTTTATGTCAAGTTTTTGGGCAATCTCATTTGCCGTGTCTGGCATGAGTTGCATAAGTCCAATTGCACCCTTTCTTGAAACTGCATCTTTTTGAAAACCACTCTCAACATTGATAACAGAATATATCACAGCCCTGTCAACACCAAAGGACGTCGATGCACTTGCAACTTCTTCCTTAAATTTTGTTGGAAAAAGATAGCCGTAAAAACAATTGACACCAAAAACAGACAAAAACAACATTGAAACAGCAATAAAAGAAAAGGCAAAGATTTTCATAAGATTATTTTATCAAAAAAGAGCAAATATATGCTCTTTTTCATTCGTTCAGTCTGCCCCATCTTCCATTTGCATACATCGCATAAAATCCATCAAAGTTGTAAACAAAATCTCTCTGCATGATAATTCTCTTTGCATAAAACAAAAAGTCATACAAAAACTTTACAGAAATTCCACATACATTTCCAATTTCGTATGGAGTATTTACAATTGCAACCGGTATATTGTTTTCACGAAGAAGATTTGCAAAACGAAGCGAAGCGTGTCTGGTTTTGAAAACGGCAAGTGTGTAGTTCATGTTGCTCCTTATTCACAAAAACTCCCCTAAAATATTATATTGATAATAAGCAATTTTTGTTTAAAGGGGAAGATATGATTTATTTTGACAATTCAGCTTCGACGCTTGTAAAACCAAAAAATGTGCAGAGAGCAGTGCTTAATTCTCTCAATATTTTTTCTGCAAATCCCGGCAGAAGTGGACACAAACAAGCGATAAAAACTGCTTCCGAAATCGAAAAAACACGTCTTTTGGTGTCTAATCATGTTGGCACAAGTCCAGAAAATGTCGTTTTTACGCTAAACTGCACAGACGCACTTAACATGGCAATATTTGGCACCCACAGAAAAGGTGGGCACGTTGTTTGCACCATAAACGAACACAACTCTGTTTTACGTCCACTTGAACACCTAAAAGAAATAGACCCCGAATTTTCTTACAGCGTTGCCGGACAATCGGGAAAACTGGGTGTCGTTTGGGAAGATATAGAAAAGTGTATCACAGACAAAACTTATCTTGTCATCTGCAACCATATTTCAAATGTCAACGGAGATATTGCCGACATTGACTCCATTGGAGCAAAACTTAAAGAAAAGGCCATTTTGTTTCTTGTAGATGGTGCTCAAGGTGGTGGACATGTGATTTACGACATGCAAAAACAAAACATAAACATTCTCGCCCTTGCCCCACACAAAGGTTTTTATTCTCCACAAGGCGTGGGCTGTTTATGCTTGAACGGAGAATTTGATATAAACCCATACCGGTTTGGTGGAACAGGCACAAATTCTCTTGCTCTGTCAATGCCACAATCTCTGCCAGAAAGATTGGAAGCCGGAACGCTAAACACCCCTGCCATTCTTGGTTTTTGCGAAGGGATAAATTTTGTTGAAGAAAATTTTTGTCAAATTCAATCAAAATTGGAAGATTTGACGACTTATCTTCACTATGAACTTTCAAAACTTCCAGTCGAAATTTACACAAAAACAGAAAACACATTTGGCGTGTTTGCCTTTAACATAAAAGACGTGGGCTCTGCAGATGTTGCAAACTATCTTGACGAAAGGTGGAACATTTGCGTAAGGAGTGGTTTGCATTGTGCGCCACTAAAACATAAGGCCCTTGGCACGGCAACTTTCGGTGCCGTCAGAGTGTCTCTTTCTTATTTCAACACCTATCAAGAAATTGAAAAACTTGTTTTCGCAATCAAAATTTTGCTAAAAACAAACAAAAAATAAAGGAACAGATTTCTGTTCCTTTGTTTGTTATGCCTTATAAACAAAACGTTTGCAGTGTTCGCATGTGATAACTCCCGTCTCTTTAATTCTTGCCGTCTCAAGTTTTGGAAGTTCCATTCTGCATCTTCCACAGAAGTTGTCCCTTTCAAGTGGAACAATGACAGGAAAAATGTTTTCTGCACGTTTCTTCTTGTATTCTGCCAAGAGTTTTTCGTCAACGTCTTTTTCAAGTTTTTTAAGTTCTTCTGCAATTCTCTTCTTTTCTGGCTCCAAGAGTTTTGTCTCTTCTTCCATTTTCTCTTTGCATACTGCAAATTGAGTTCTTGCATCGTCATACATCTTTTTGGTCTTGTTGAATTCTGCCAAAATATGATTTATGTTTTCAGCACACTTTTGCAAAAGTTTTTCCAAAATATTTAAATTTGTTGCAACCTTTGTTTTAAGTGCAGAAAGTTTTTCCAAATCTTCTTCTGTTGAGTTTTCAATGTTAAGCCCCAAAATTTCGTCTGCCTTTGACTTGTTTACTCCATATTTTTGTTTTATGTCGTCAAGTTCTGCAATAAGTTTTTCTGCTTCGTTTTCAAGTTCAATTGATCTTGCCTGTGCTCTTTTTGCAATTCCAGCAAGTTCGTTTCCTTTTTTTCTGTAGGCGCTGTTTACAAGTTTCTGTTCTACCTTGTAAAGTTCTTCATCTGCTTTTTGATATTTCAATATACTTTCAATATTCATACTCTCTCCTATTCAACAAAATCAATAAGTCTTTTGCTTCTGCTTGGGTTTTTAAGTTTTTTAAGTGCTTTTGCTTCAATCTGTCTGATACGTTCTCTTGTAACAGAGAATTCTTTTCCAACTTCTTCCAAGGTCTTTTGCTTTCCGTCCAAAAGTCCATATCTTTGTCTGATAACTTCTTGTTCTCTTGGTGTAAGAGTGTCAATAACTGCCAAAAGTTGTTCTCTAAGCAAACTTTGTGTAGCAAATTCAATCGGTGATTTTGCTGTTTCGTCTTCAATGACGTCTGCCATTTTTCCGTCATCTTCTTCTCCCATTGGCGTTTCAAGTGAAATTGGGTCTTGGGCTGTCTTTTGGATTTCCATAACCTTTTCAACACTCATTCCAAGTTCTTTGGCAATTTCTTCAATGGTTGGTTCTCTTCCAAGTTTTTGCATCAAAGTTCTGCTTACTTTCACATATTTGTTGATTGTTTCAACCATGTGAACAGGAATACGGATTGTTCTGGACTGATCTGCCATAGCACGTGTGATGGCCTGTCTAATCCACCAAGTTGCGTATGTCGAAAACTTAAATCCCTTTGTGTAGTCAAATTTGTCAACTGCACGAAGAAGTCCCATGTTTCCTTCTTGAATTAAATCCAAAAATGACATTGATGTCTTTCCAACATATTTTTTTGCAACGCTGACAACAAGTCTAAGGTTGGATTCGCAAAGTTTCTTCTTTGCATATTCGTCTCCATCCATAACTCTCTTTGCAAGGTCTTTTTCTTCTTCAGCACTCAAAAGTGGGACTTTTCCTATGTCCTTAAGATACATCTTTACAGGGTCGTCCACGCTTGCTGACATAACAAGATCAGAAAAGTTGTCTTTCAAAAGATCTTCGTCTTCTGTGCTCTTTATGATTTTTACACCACGTTTTTTGAGAAGTTCCAAAAACTTGTCCACATTTTTTGCGTTGTCTCCAACTTTCAAAAGAGCAAAATAAACGTCTTCTTCATTTATTGAGCCTTTTTTCATTGCAAGCGCTTGCAATTTTTCGTGCATGAGTTTTATTTTCTCTAATTCTTCTTTTTTGTTATCTTCTGACATTGAATTCCTCCAAACTCTTGTTTTTAAGCTGTGTTGCCAGTTTTCCAAGTTGTCTTGCGATGTCCGTTCGTTCCGTCAAATCTTCGCAAGTTTTATATCTCTCCATAAGTTCGCTTTGCATCTTCTTCAATCTAATTTCTGCAACACGCCACAAACATTCTTTAAAATATCTTTCTTCGTCCTTTTCCATGTCTGCAAAATTGAAATTTACAATTTCCATCAAAAGTTCGTCTTCAGTTGCGCCTTCAAAATCGTAAATCGCAGAAAGTGGCAGGTCTTTTGCAATTATTTCTAAATACCTTTCATAACCAACAAGAAGTTTGTCATAATCAATCTTCTTGTCCACAATTGGTCTTTTATGTAGAAGTTCTGCCAAAATAAATCTTTGTGCTTTGTCATCTCCATTCGACTTCTTTTGTGGAAGTTCTATCTCAGCAACCTTTGCAGTTTTTTCTTCTGCCTGTGTGCTTATGTCTCTTCTCAAAACATCAATAGGTATTTTTGTTATATCTCTCACCATTTCAAGGTAAGGCTCAAAAAGCGCTGGACTTCCAAGTTTTTTGATTTCTGCAAGAATTGTCCTTACATACTTTCCTTTCTCTTGTGGGTTGTTTAAGTCATACTTTGTTTGATAATAGTCAATCAAAAACTCCATATAATTTTTTGCGTTGTCAATCATTTCTTGGAGTTTTTCTTTTCCGTAGGTCTTTAAGATTTCGTCAGGGTCATGTCCATCTGGCAACAAAACAACTCTCAAGTTTACATTTTGATTTCTCCACATCTCAATAGCGTGAAGTGCAGCTTTGATTCCGGCTCCATCACCATCAAAACATAAAATAATGTTGTCGCTATAACGCTTAAGTTCTGCAACGTGATATTCCGTCATTGCAGTCCCCATGCAAGCAACTGCTGTTTTAAATCCTGCCTTGTGCATGGCAATAACATCTGTTTGCCCTTCAACCAAAATGACATTGTTTGCAAGTTTTTGTTGGTGTTGTGCTTTCAAAATATTGATTCCGAAAACAATTTTTCTCTTTTGGAAGAGTGGACTCTCTGCTGTGTTTTTGTATTTTGCGAACTCTGGTTTTGGCTCTAAAAGTCTGGCACTGAAGCCTATGCAATTGTTGAAAGCATTAAAGATTGGAAAGACAAGTCTCTTTGCAAGTGGGTCCAAAATCTTTCCATCTTTTTGTATGCAAGCCCCACTTTCTGTAAGTTCTTTGTCAGAAAAGCCTTTGCCTTTCAAATAGTTTGGCAAATCGTTCCAGTCTTTTGAATAACCAATTTTAAAGTCTTCAAGTTCTCTTCTTGTAAACTTCCTAGACTTTATATATTCTTGTGCAAGTTTTGCATCTGTGCTATACAAATTTTCCACATAGTGTTTGTAAGCATAATCAAAGATTGAAAGCCATCTTTCTTTTTGCTTTTGATTTTGTCTGTTTTTGTCCGAACTTACAAATTCAGGTATTTCCATTCCGGCTTTTTCTGCCAAAATTTTTACCGCATCCATAAACTCAACGTTTTCCATTTTTTGAACAAATTTTATTACATCTCCACTTTCATGGCACCCAAAGCAATAATATATTCCGTCATCATTGTTGATAGAAAATGATGGCGTCTTTTCATTGTGGAATGGACAGCAGGCCCAAAATCTGCGACCTTTCTGCTCCATCTTCAAGTAGTTTGAAGCGATTGTTGCCAAGTCGTTTTTTCTTTTAAGTTCGCTAAGCCAATCGACTGAAAATCCCTTACTTTCCAAATTACTCTCCAAAAAAGCGTTATACTTTATTATACTCTTTTTGAATGTTATTTTCCTTGTTTTTGTGCAAAAAAATTATAAAAAAATCACTTTATTGATTTCAAATCGACACAATTCTCTGTGGGATATTGACAATTTGTTCAAAAATGATATAATATTTATATAATATTTGGGGGGGTGAAACCAATGGTAGAATCTGTAAAAAGTTTGTTTGATGGTCTTAAATCTTTAGATGATTTCGCAAAATCAACCACAAACAACGTTAGAATATACACACAAGAAATTGAGAAAAGACTTGAGAATCCAGCTTTTGTTTCCGTATTACTTCAACCTTGTTACGTAAACGACTCTGTTGTAAACGAAACAGAAATTGACCTTGCGAAAACAAACAGAACTGAACTTTCAACAAATATGTATGGCATGTTTGATTTTAATGGGGCTTCTTACAATCTTTCAAACTATTTCTATTTGACAAAAGAAAACGCCTCTGCCTCTGTCCTTGACTTCCTCTTTAAGGTGTCATCCATCTATTACGGACAAGGAAACCAAACTCTCAAACCTTCTTTACTTGAAAAATCTTATGCCTTCTTCTTGGAAAGACTCCTTGATTTCTATGGAAAAACAATAAACGATAAAAATCATTCTCTTAGAGAAGCTTTAAATGAGTCCGTAATGAAACAAGCACTTCTAAATGCAAGTTCTGAAATGAGAAAACACGCCCTTGAAAAATGCCCAGATATGTTTGCCTTTTTGCCAGAACACGTAATCAATGCATACGGCAGCCTAAGATTTGCCCCTCACAGAAGAAACGGCGATTTTACAGAACTGAAAGAGTGTTTTGAAATTGCGAAAACCCACTTAAACGGAAAGGACATTACCCCTGTTGAAAAAATGCTTTTCTTGCAGACAATTTCAAGGACAATCTTCCCTGGACAAGATTTTTCAGCTGTCTTAACCGAAGCATTATCAAACTCTCCAAAAGCAGAGTTTGCTAGAGGAATCGCAGAACAATTCTCTGCCATTTACTCTTCAGACAAGAGAGCAAGAGTTTACGTAAACAAATTTGACCTTACAAGCCTCCTTGCAGAATATGACAAACCAGAAGAACTTCTTGCACTTTGTCCTGCACTCTTTGACTTTCTTCCTACAGAAATTTTTGCAAATGAGCAATATCTTCCATATATGGAAATGGTGAAAAACAATCTCCCACAAGAGTTTATAAATCAGAAAGTTGCTAGAGAACTTAAAAATTTAAAAATTGAAAGTTTGAAAGAAGAGTTGAAAAAGACAAACGAAGAACTTTTATCTCTTAAAGTCAAATACAATGACATAACCAAAAAGATAGACGACCTTGAAAATGGTGAAGGGAAATAATAAAAACCTGCAGTTTGCAGGTTTTTTATTGTCTCAAGTGCTATTTTTCTTCCTTCTTGTATTCTTTTTCCATAAACAATCTTTTTATTGATTGAAGTGGCCCAAACACAACAACGACATCATTCTTTTGCAAAATTGTTTCTTTTGTAACAATCTCTGCAACTCCGTTTTTCTTTAGCATCAAAATATTTATGTTATACAAATCTCTTGCATTGATTTCCATCAATTTTTTGTCCTGAATCATTTTTGGCACACTGTTTATGGAAACTTCAGCAATCACGTCCTTTTCGTAAATGTCAAGAAGTGTGATAACGTTTTCTTTTATCCCTTTTTTCATAATTCTTCTGGCAATCGCTTCGATGCCTTTTTCAAAAGGTTTTTTGATAAATGGAAGTTTCATAAAAATCAAAACGCCAGCAAATGCCGCCAAAACAATAAGAATTGTTTCATAATTTTCTTTCCAGCTTTCTGCAGACAATCTTGTGATAAGGTTGAAAACAAGCGACACAATAACAACAGAGAATGAATACCCCGTAATCATCGATGCAATAGCAATATTTCTACGCAATTTGTTTGTTGTTACAACTTCTGCTTCGCTTGTGGTATAGCCACTATTTGTAAGAAGTGAAATTGCCTGGAAACGTGCTTTTATTGTTGTAAGCCCTGTAATCCTAAACAAAATCGAATAGATCTCCACCAAGCAAATATAAACCAAAATAAACCCCAAAATAAGTGTGATTGCAAGACTTATGCTCATAATTTTTCTCCTTGTTCTGTAAAGAGATTACCACTTTGTTTTAAATTTTGTCAACAACATTTGGGCTTATGTTTTTAGATTTTTTAAATAAAAAAACTCCATCGAAAAGATAGAGTTTTATCTTGCAATTTTAGTAAACATCTCTTTCGTCTGGAGAACTTTCTTTTTTCTCTTCCATTTCAACAACCAAGGCTTCTGTTGTAAGAAGAGTTGCTGAAACTGACGCAGCGTTTTGAAGTGCTGATCTTGTAACTTTTGTTGGGTCCAAGATTCCCCTTTCAATCATGTCAACAAATTCGTTGTTGAGAGCATCATACCCGTATGCCTTTTTAGAAAGATTTTCATAAATCTTGTTTACAACAACACCACCATCAATGCCGGCATTGACAGCAATTTGTCTGATAGGCTCTTCAACTGCACGCAAAACAATGCTTGCCCCCGTTTTTTCGTCTCCAGAAAGTGTTTCGACCAAAGTCTTGATTGCAGGAGTTGCTTTCAAAAGTGCAACACAACCACCAGGAACAATCCCTTCTTCTGCAGCAGCCTTTGTTGCAGAAAGAGCATCTTCTATTCTGAGTTTTTTCTCTTTCATTTCAACTTCTGTTGCTGCACCAACTTTGATTACGGCAACGCCACCTGCAAGTTTTGCAAGTCTTTCTGAAAGTTTTTCTTTTTCATACTCTGAAGTTGTGTTTTTCAATTGATCTTTGATTTGTTTTATTCTTGCTTGAATATCTGCCTTGTTTCCGGCACCTTCAACAATGGTTGTGTTGTCTTTGTCCACTCTAACCATCTTTGCTCTGCCAAGGTCGTCAAGTGTAAGGTTTGCAAATTCTACGCCAAGTTCTGCAGAAACAAGTTTTCCACCTGTGAGAATTGAAATATCTTCAAGCATTGCTTTACGCTTATCTCCAAAACTTGGAGCCTTTACAGCAACAACAGAAAGTGAGCCACGAAGTTTATTTAAAATGAGTGCTGTCAAGGCTTCTCCTTCAACGTCGTCTGCAATAATCAAAAGTTTTCCACCAACTTTTACAATTTGCTCCAAAACCGGCAAAATTTCGTTTAGATTTGAAATCTTATTGTCAGTAATCAAAATGTAAGCATTGTCAAGTTCGGCAGTCATCTTTTCTGTGTTTGTGCTCATATATGGAGAAAGATATCCCCTGTCAAATTGCATTCCTTCAACAACGGCAAGTTCTGTCTGCATTGTCTGTGATTCTTCAACGCTGATCACGCCATCACTTCCAACTTTTTCCATCGCCTGTGCAATAAGTTTTCCAACGTTTTCATCTCCAGCAGAAATGCTTGCAACTTGCTCTATATCTTTCGAACTTGAAACCGGTTTTGAGATTTTCTTGAGTTCTTCACACGCAACATCAACAGCTTTGAAAATACCTTTTTTCAAAACAATCGGATTTGCTCCGGCTGTAAAGTTTTTAAGCCCTTCTCTTATGATTGCTTGTGCCAAAACACATGCCGTTGTTGTTCCGTCTCCGGCAACGTCATTTGTCTTTACAGAAACTTCTCTAATAAGTTCTGCCCCCATATTTTCAAATGGGTCTGGAAGCTCAATCTCCTTTGCAATTGTTACTCCATCGTTTGTGATAAGTGGCAAAGCAAACTTCTTTCCCAAAACAACATTTCTTCCCTTTGGTCCAAGCGTGATTTTGACCGTGTCAGCAAGTTTGTTTACACCTGCTTCAAGGCTTTTTCTTGCTTGTTCTCCTTGCAAAATTCTTTTAGCCATGATTTCTCCTTTATTCCAAAACAGCCAAAACGTCTGTTTGTTTTACAACAATATATCTCTTTCCATCAAGTGAAAATTCTGTTCCACTATATCTTGCATACAAAACTTCTTGCCCAACTTTAAGTTGCATTTTAACTTCTTTTCCTTCAACAAGGCCACCTTCCCCAACAGCAACAACCACTGCAATTTGTGATTTTTCTGCAGAAGCAGATGGAAGAATAATTCCACTTTTTGTTTCCTTTTCTGCTTCTTTTGGAAGAAGAACAACTCTGTCAAACAAAGGTTTAATCTTCATAAACTTCTCCTTTACATCCTAGAAATATTATATCTTTTAACACCGAAAAAAGTAAAGTTTTTATGACAATAAACGTGTTTTAAATGTCAAAAAATGTCTGTTTCAAAAAACGAAACAAACATTTTTGTCTTTTTTTACTTTTTCCTTTTTTTAAGCTCATACATCGCTTTGTCGGCCCTGCTAAGAAAATCGTCAACATTTCCGTTTCCATAAACAGCGCCAATGCTTACAGAAGCCTTTTCTTCAAAATCTTTCATTGTGAAATTTCCGATTTTCCTTGAAATCTCTTTCAATATTGTCTGCAAATTGTCTTTTTCAATTTTTTCAAAAACAATGACAAACTCATCTCCACCAAATCTTATAACCTTTCCAAATTCTGCAACGCAAAGCATAATGATTTTGGCTATATTTTTCAAAACAATGTCTCCGACTATATGCCCATAGGTGTCATTGATTTTCTTAAAGTCATCAACATCAACCATCGCAACAGCTTTGACATTTTTGTCTCTCAAAAAGTCTGCCATATAAATCCTGTTGTAGACGCCTGTAAGCATGTCTGTATAAAGTCTTGAATCATGATCAATAACAACTTTAAGTGCGCTGTTTGTCGCTTCCATTCCATCAAAAAAAGTTTTATCTGCAGAGAGATTCATTTTTACAAGAACAGGCTCTCTTCCAAGATAAATTATCTTTGATATTTTTTGACTCAGTTTTTCTTCAAAACAACGGAATTTCATTTCATTTTTGTTGTTTGCAAACTTGTGTTCAATCTTCAAAAGCTCATTTTCGTCGGTTGTCTTTCTTACACGCACTTTGTTTCCGTCAGAATAAAAAATGTTTCCTTTTCTATCAGTTACGGAAACATTCTCAAAAAGCTTTGAAAGCTCTTGTACAAGTCTCTTTTTTCTGTTGTAATACACTTTTTTCTCCTAGTAAAAACGAGCACTATTATACAATTTCTTATTCAATTTGTCAAGCAAATGTGCCTTACTTGTCTAAGACTTCTTCCATTGTGTGCCAAGACAAAAGTGCACATTTAACTCTTGCAGGCATGTTTGCAATGTTTTCAAATGCAATGGATTCCCCCAAGAGTCTTTTCTCTTTTGCAGAGAGTTTTTCTCTTTTTATCATTTTGATAAAAATCTGCACAATCTCTTTTGCCTGTTTTTTTGTCTTTCCACGAAGCGTGTCAATCATTATTGATGTCGAACTTTGCGAAATCGCACAGCCATGTCCAGTAAAAGAAGCATCTTTGACAATGTCGTTTTCAAACAAAACTTCAAGACTTATTTCGTCCCCACAATTTGGGTTGTGTCCAAGTTGACAGACGGAAGCATCTTTAAGTTTCTTTTTGTTTGGGCTGTTTAAACTATGCTCCATAATCAAATCATTATATATGTCATCAAATTCGTTCATATTCACTCCTTGATATATTTTTTAAACTTGTCGTAAATTTCGACAAGAGCCTTTACAAGAGCATCAATATCTTCTTTTGTGTTGTAAACTCCAAAACTTATTCTAAGCGTTGAGTCAAGATTTAAAAATCTCAAAAGTGGTTGAGCACAATGATTGCCGGCCCTTATGCAAATTTTCTTTGCGTCAAGCAAACTTGCAACATCGTGTGGGTGAATGTTTTTTACATTAAAAGAGATGACTGCTGGATTGTTTTTTGTGGCATAAATTTCAACAAAAGAAAGTTTTTTCAAGCACGCAAGAGCATACTTTGAAAGCTCTGCTTCTTTCTTTGTAATTGCCTTGTATCCTATTTCGTTCATAAAGTCGATTGCAGCACCAAAACCGATAATTCCGGCAAGATTTTGCGTTCCGGCTTCAAATTTTTTAGGAAGTTCGGCAAAAGTTGTCTTTTGTTCGTAGACATATTCCACCATAGAACCACCCATCAAAAATGGATCCATTTTTTCAAGAAGTTCTCTTTTTCCATAAAGCACGCCAACACCAAGTGGACCATACATTTTGTGTGCAGAAAATCCTGCAAAATCAACGTCAGTTTTTTGAACATCAAATGGCACGTGTGCAACCCCTTGAGTCAAGTCGGCAACAACAATTGCCCCAACGGAGTGTGCTTTTTTTGCAATTTTTTCAATGTTGTTGTGCGTTCCCAAAACGTTTGAAACGCTAAGCACACAAACAACTTTTGTGTTTTTGGTGATTTTCTTTTCTATTTCACTTTCTGGAATCTCAAAGTTTTTGTCAATATACAAATAGTTGATTTTTGCTTTTTTCTTAAGCGCAACCTGTTGCCATGGGACAAGATTGCTGTGATGTTCCATGATTGAAAGAACAATCTCATCTCCCTTTTTAAGATTTGCCATTCCGTAGCTCTGTGCAACAAGATTGAGAGCCTCTGTTGCGTTTTTTGTAAAAATGATTTCTTCTGCATTTTTTGCATTGATAAATTTTGCAACCTTTTCTCTTACTTCCTGCACTTCTTCACCAGTTTTTATGCTGAGTTTGTAGGCTCCATGATTTGGGTTTGCATTTTCTTTTTCATAATATCTTTGAATTCTGTCAACAACACATTTTGGTTTTTGTGATGTTGCTCCACTATCAAGATAGACTATGTCGCTGTCTCTCAAAAGTGGAAATTCGTTTTTTATGTTTTTTAAATCTCTCATTTTTCCAATCTCCCATCGATTTTGTCAAAAATTTCATTTTTTAAATCTCTGTCAAAAATCTTTTCCAGTGCAACATTGAGTTTTGCTTTTACAAGCATTTTGATTGCATCTTTAAGGTCAATTCCCCTTGACATGACATAAAACAATTCTTTCTCATCTGCTCTTCCAACTGCAGTGCTATGTTTCCCGTCAACATCTTCTTCGTGGCAAAGGAGCATAGGCAGAGCCTTTGACTTTGCTGTGTCAGAAAGAAGCAAACAGAACTCATTTTCACTTCCAAAGCTCTTTTTGCACCCTTTGACAAAGGAAATCGTCCCTTTAAAGTTTTTCTTTGCAAAATCATCAAGTGTGCCAACAGCTTCAATTGTTGCTGTGCAGTTTTTTCCAAAAATTTCTTGAAAAAGGTTTAAATCCAAAGTGTTGTCCTGTCCTGCAAGATACACAACATTCAAATTTGAAACGGCATTTTCCCCAACAAGTTTTCCATAGAAGTTGTATATTGAATGCTTGCTTGAAAAGTCAACAAGGTTATAGTCAAGTCTTGCATTTTCTTCAATCACATTTTCAAGCGTCAAAAAGTTTTCTCCAAGACTGCCCAAATCTGTCAACAAAACAATTTCTGCAACGCTGTCCTTTCTGCACAAAATTTTCAAAAACCCGTTTTGATAAACATTTTCTCCAACAAGTCTGACAACAATCTGTGCTCTCACTTTTTCCTGCACTTCAATTTCAACAACCTGTGAAAGAGTTTTTTCTTTTTCAAAGTCATAGCACAAAACAATTGGTTTTTGTGTGTTTGTCTCTACAACAATCTTTCTTTTTAAAGAAGCATTTTCAAGTTGTTTTGACAATTCTTTTGCAATTATTTTTTCGCTTTTTGTGTTTGTTTTGCTCAAAATTTTGATTCCGTGTGCATTTTTTGCTTCAAAACCGGAAAACTTTACAATTTGCTTGTCCAAAACCTTTTCGTCAATTTCAACGTCGTTTATGCCATAATTTTTTGAAGTTCTGTATGGCGTTTCGTTTATTCTTATCATCCTATACTTCCCTCCAATTCCAAATTTATAAGCCTGTTCATTTCGACTGCATATTCAATTGGAAGTTCCTTTGAAACAGGGTTTGCAAAGCCCCTTACAATCATAGCTTTTGCATCTTCTTCAGAGAGCCCCCTGCTCATAAGATAGAAAATTGCCTTTTCGCTGATTTTTCCAACTTTCGCTTCGTGAGAAAAAGCAACTTGCGAATTCTCAACGTTGTTTACTGGAATTGTATCACTTCTTGACAAGTCGTCAAGCATAAGCCCATCACAAGTTACACTGCACTTGCTGTTTGTTGCATTTGGCAAAATGCTTACAAGGCTTCTGTAAGTTGCAATTCCACCATTCTTGGAGATGCTTCTTGAAGAAATCACGCTTGAAGTGTTTTTTCCAATATGCACAACTTTAAATCCTGTGTCAAGGTTTTGCCCTGCACCTGCAAAGGAAATTCCGGTGTATTCTGTCTTTGAGTCGTCCCCTTTCAAAACACTCATAGGATAAAGCATGGAAATCTTGCTCCCAAAACTCCCAGAAATCCACTCCATTTTTGCATCTTTTTCAACAATGGCCTTTTTCGTGTTTAAGTTGAGCATGTTTCTTGACCAATTTTCTATTGTCGAATATCTAAGTGATGCCCCTTTCTTTACAAAAAGTTCAACACACCCTGCGTGCAAATTTACTTTGTTATATTTTGGTGCACTGCAACCTTCAATAAAATGCAAACTTGCATCTTCGTCAACAATAATAAGTGTGTGTTCAAATTGTCCACTCTCCGGAGAGTTTAATCTAAAATAAGACTGAAGTGGCATTTCAAGTTTCACTCCCTTTGGGACATAGACAAAACTTCCACCAGAAAAAACTGCATAGTGAAGTGCAACAAACTTGTGGTCAAAAATTGGCACACATTTTGAAAAATATTCTTTTACAAGTTGTGGATATTCTTTGATTGCGCTGTCAAAATCTGTGTAAATGACGCCCTGCTTCAACAAACTTTCTTTGATTGAATGATAGACAACTTCGCTGTCATATTGCGCCCCAACCCCTGCAAGATATTCATGCTCTGCCTTTGGAATTCCAAGTTTGTCAAACGTGTCTTTGATTTCACTTGGCACATCTTCCCACTTTGTTTGAAGAGAAGATTTTGGCCTTACATAAGTTGAAATTTCGTCCATCTTAAGTTCGCTTAAATCTGGTCCCCATGTTGGAAGAGACAACTTGTTGTAGACATCAAGCGCTTTCAACCTTAAATCAAGAACCCACTTTGGCTCTTTTTTCTTTTTTGAAATTTCTCTGACTATTTCTTCTGACAACCCCTTTTCCATTTTAAAATCATAGTTGTCAGCATTTTTGAAGTCATAAAAATTTTGATTTACTTCTTCAAGCTGTGTCTTTGCCATTAGACACCTGCCTTAAACTTGTCATAGCCATTTTTTTCTATTTCGTCTGCAAGAGAGCTGTCTCCTGTGTAGACAATTTTTCCGTCAATCAAAATGTGCACCTTGTCGACATTTAACTTTTGCAAAATCTTTGTAGAGTGAGTGATAATCAAAACGGCGTTTTCGTCATTTTTAAACATGTCGATACCTTTTGACACAATTCTTATTGCATCAACATCAAGGCCAGAGTCCGTTTCGTCCAAAATTGCAAGTTTTGGCTTAAGCTCCAACATCTGCAAAATTTCGTTTTTCTTCTTTTCTCCACCGGAAAAGCCAACGTTGAGATCTCTGTCAATCATTTCATAAGGCATCTTAAGTCCTTTTGTGTTTTTCTTGAGTTCTTCTTTAAGCTCGAAATAATTTACATTTTTGCCTTCAATTTTTCCTTTTGCAGTTTTAAGAAAATTAAAAACGCTGACGCCTGAAATTTCTTCTGGTGTTTGGAATGACATAAAAACGCCCAGACGTGCAATTTCGTCCGTCTTCATATTTGTTATATCTTTTCCATCAAAAACAATCTTTCCAGCAGTTTTTTCGTATGCAGGGTTGGAAAAAACAACGTTTGCAAGCGTGCTCTTGCCTGCCCCGTTTGGTCCCATAATAACGTGAATCTCCCCCTTGTTTACAACAAGATTGAGCCCGTTTAAAATCTTTTTGTCGTTTACTTTTGCTGAAAGGTTTTTGATTTCTAAAAGTTTTTTCATGTTCTCTCCACAATAAAAAATTTGCGCAGGTTTTTGAATTCCTACCAAATTGGTCTGAATTATTATAACAGATTCCACAAAAAAAGCAAGCGTTTTGTTTAAATTAACAAAAAAGACAGACAAAGTCTGTCTGATTTTTGGAGCGGATGATGGGAGTCGGACCCACCTCTCAAGCTTGGGAAGCTCGCATACTACCGATGTACTACACCCGCACAAGTGGTGCAGTATGCACCAACTTATTCTTGAATGTTTGGTGGGGTTACGATAGGTCCCAAAATCGTGTTCATAGAAAGATTTGTAATCATGTTTGAAATGTAAGAAACCAAAATTCTTACAGGTTGGCTTGTTTTGATAAATCCTTTTGGGTCTGGAAGTTTGCCAAATTCAATTGAGTCAACAGGAATGTCAACACTCATTGTTACTGCAAGTTTCATAAGGTTTGCAGGTTGAATGTTAAGTTCTCTTGTCATTGTCACTTTTACAACTTCTTCAGACACCTTTCTTACATCAATAAAATCTTCTGGTTTGATGTTTATTGTTGCATTGTTTGAAGGAAAGCCAAGTCTTTCAAAAACAACCTTGTCTAAAAGTGGTTTTACCAAATGTGGTTTAATGATTTCTTGTTCGTTCATGTTTTGTCTCCTAAAACTATTTTATCACAAAAAACAAAGTTTTTTCAACTATTCTTTCTTCTCTTCTTCTTTTTCGTCGCCGTTGTCAACAATTTGAAGATTTACCATTTCAATTCTGTGTCCGTCAAGTTTTGTGATTGTAAATACCATTGTGATATTGTGTCTTGTCAAGTTTCCTTCGTCGTCAATAATTTCGTCAATTGTGTTGTATTCAATCTTTTCTCCAATTGAAGGGACGTCTTCTGACAAATCAAAGACAAAAGAATAAAGTGGTTGATATGGGTCTTCTGGAAGAGTTTCAATTTCAAGTCTTTCAAAAAGATCTTCAACGCTTATGTCTGCATCAATCTTGTATTCGTTTTCTCCAATTTTTTCAAAGACAGGTTCCTTTTCGTCTTTGTCTGTTTCGTCGTAGATTTCTCCAAACACGGTTTCAACGCAGTCTTCAAGTGTTACAATTCCAGACACTCCACCATTTTCGTCCAACACAACTGCAATGTGGCTTCTTTTCTTTTGCATCTCTCTTATAAGCGTGTCAACGTTTGTGTTTTCTGCAGTAAAGAGTGGCTTTGTCAAAACATTTCTAAGTTGAAATTTTTTGCCTTGCATTTTAAAACTAAACACATCTTTGATGTTTACAATTCCAACAATGTTGTCAGTTGTTCCTTCATAAACAGGAATTCTGCTATATTGATATTCAGCAAAAACCTTTTCAACTTCTTCTTCTGTTGAGTTTATGTCCAAAAACACAACATCAACTCTGTGCGTCATAATATTGTCAATCGTAACTTCTTTGATTTTAAGTGCCCCTTGAATAATGTCCGTTTCTCCATCTTCAAGCACACCTTCTTCTTCCATTGTGTCAATAATATCTTCAAGCTCATCTTCTGTAACCGTTACGGCATTGTCATTTTTTGCTGCCTTTTTGGTAAACGCTTTTTGCAATCCATAAAAGCAAATAACAAGTGGATACATAAGTTTCATAAGCACAAACATTATTGCAGAAAATTTGATTGCAACAGCTTCAGGACGTGCCTTTGCATAAGCCTTTGGCAAAATTTCTCCGGTTATCAAAATTATGATTGTCATAACAACCGTGTTTAAAATGTTGTAGAGTGTTGCACTGCTTATAAATCTTGAAAGAATGTAAGCACACATCGTGGTTGCCAGAATGTTTACAATGTTGTTTCCAACCAAAATTGTTGTCAAAGCTCTGTCAGAGTGTTCTGCTATATAAAGCGTTCTTCTTGCGCCCTTGACTTTGTTTTCTGCCATAGAACGAATTCTTATGACGTTCATAGAAGCATATGCTGTTTCGCTTGCAGAAAAGAATGCCGAACAAACAAGTAAGAAAACAATAACTGCTATTAAAATTCCATGTATGTAATTAAATTGTGTTGCCAAAAGCAAACTGGGGTGATTCAAAATATTTCTCCTTTTTGTTAATCTAGGTTTATTCTGATTAACAGGTGATATTATATCATATTTTGCGTGCTTTGTCTAGTATTTGTGTTCCTTGTTAAAAACCTTGAAAATTTCAATGCTGTTGTGCTAGAATGTATGTATGCAGAAAAAAGACGTTTTTGACAAAAAATTTTGCAGTGCATGCCCAAGAAAATGTCATATTGACAGAACAAATTTTTTGGGTTTTTGCAATGAGCACAGCACTTTAAAAATTGCAAAAATCATAAAAAACTTTCAGTGGGAAGAACCTTGTATAACAGGAGAAAAAGGTGCTCTTGCCATCTTCTTTTCTGGTTGCAACTTAAGGTGTGATTATTGTCAAAACTACGAAATCTCACGTGGTGGTGTTGGAAAGGAATATTCTGTTGAAGAGTTTGTCAAACTTATAGAAGAAAATCAAGATTCTCATTCTTCAATAGACCTTATCACACCAACACACTTTTCAGATTCTCTTTTGTCTGCCTTTGAAAAAATAAACAAAAAAATCCCTGTCGTTTGGAATACAAACGGCTACGAAACAACAGAAAACATCAAACGTGTAAGCAAATTTGTTGACGTCTTTTTGACAGATTTTAAGTATGCAAATGACAATCTTGGCAGAGAGTTTTCAAAATGTAATGACTATTTTTCTCAGGCTCTGCCAGCACTTAAAGAAATGTGCAAACAAAAGCCTGACATAATGGAAAATGAATTTATGAAACAAGGCGTTGTCATTCGTCATTTGGTTTTGCCCGGACACGTTGAAAATTCGATAAATGTGCTAAACATCATAAACGACTTCTTCCCAACAAGAAAAATAAGTGTGATGAGTCAGTTTACCCCAAACGGAAAAAGCAAACTTGACAGAAAACTCAAACCAATCGAATATAAGGCCGTTATTGCACATTTGGAGAGTTTAGAACTTTCAAATGGTTATGTTCAAGACTTTGAAAGTGCCAGTGAAAAATATGTTCCTGACTTTTAATTTGCACAAATTTGTTTGACATATTTTTGTAAAGATTTTATGATATATGTATAAAGTGAGTGGTTTTATGGACAGAGTTCAGAAAAAAAACTTAATAATGGCTCTTGTTTGCAGCGCCGTAGCAATTGGCTTTTCAGTTATCTACATCTTTCACGCAATAAAGTTTTTGGATAACTTCCTTGTTTTAACTTACATTTTGTTTTTTGTTGGTTTGGCACTCATGTTTACAGGTGGCTACCAAAAAAGAGCAGGAAATCAAGGCTTTGCAAAACTCTTTTACTTTTTGAGCATGCTTTGCATTATTGCAGCATTCGCCTTTACAATTTGGGGATTGGCAAAAGGCTGGATTGAGTTTTGGCCATTCTAAAAAGAATAATAAAAAAAGACCGAATTATCGGTCTTTTCTTTTTTAACCCAAGTTTTGAATTTCATTTAAAAGTCTTTCAAGTTTTTCGTTGATTTCGGCCATCTTTTCTTGAGAGCCGTTTGACTTCATAACTTTTTGAGCTTCTTTTTGAAGATCGTCAATTTCTTTCATGATTTGACTTCTTCTGTCTTGGTTATTTCCTGTTGTCTTTGTAGAATTTACTCCAACCATTGCATCTTCAAGCTCTCTGTTTAAAATCTTTCTCATTTGTGCAAGTTTTTGTTCTTCTGCTGACAAACGCTTGTTGATTTCGTTTAAAGATTCTTTTCTTGGTCTGCCACGTCCACGAACTTCTTGTGGTTCTTCAACAACTTTCTTTGGACGGCCAACCTTCTTTGTTGCAACTGGTGCCTTTGTTTCTACTTTCTTAGGTCTGCCCGGTTTTCTTGCTGGAGCCTTTGGAGCTTCAACAACTTTTTTTGGTCTGCCCGGCTTTCTTGCTGGAGCCTTTGCCGTTTCAACTTTTCTTGGACGACCAACTGCTCTTACTGGTTTTGTTTCAACCTTTTTTGGTCTGCCTGGTTTTCTTACTGGCTCAACTTTCTTAGGTCTACCAGGTTTTCTTGCAGGTTTTTTTGTTTCAACCTTTTTTGGTCTGCCCGGTTTTCTTGCTGAAGCTTTCGCAACAACAGCTTTTCTTGGACGACCTGGTTTTCTTACAGGTTTGTCTTCTTCTTTGACAATCTTTCTTGGACGGCCATCATGTTCGATAACTTCTTCTTCATATTCATAGTCGTTTTCTTCAGGTTCTTCGTCTTCGACTTCTTCTGGCTCTTCCTGTTCTTCTTCTGGTTCTGCAGGTGCAGGCTCTTCTTCTTGTGGTTCTTCGGTCTCTGGTTGTGGCTGTTCTTGTGGAACTTCCTGTGGAGCTTCTTCTGCATCAAGTGAGAAGTTTTCAAATTTTGCTTCAACAGGCTTTTCTTCTTCAACTTTGGCAGCTTCAGCTTCTGCAGCAGCCTTTTCTCTTTCTTTTGCGCTGTTGATAACTTCGATATCTTCGTCTTTATCAACTTCGTTTACAACATTTGTTGCCACATCATAAATGTCATTCTTTTGAGCAACATCTGTCATAAATTCAAATGAATCAAGTTCGTCCAAATCAACAAATGATTTTGGCTTTTCTTCTTTTGGCTCTTCTGGAAGATACAAGAGTGTTCCATCTTGAGCAAAGATTCTTCCTTCTTCGTCATGGAAGTTTCCGTTTCTGTCATAGAATGTTCCGTTTGGATATACATAATTTCCTTCGGCGTCGTATTCCCCAAGCATCTGTTGTCCCAAATCTTCTGGTGGAGCAGGGATATTTTTTGTCTTGATTTCAAGTTCTGTAATTGTGCGCTTGTCTTGTTCGATTTGACCTTTCATTTCGTTAAACTTTTCGTCAAACACTTTTGCAACAACTTTTTCAGCGCTGTGGCAGAACTTATCAAAGAATGTCTTATATTCATTGAGCATTGCGTTTTCAACATCAAGTCTATACTTTTCAAGGTCAGCATTAAGTTTTGCAATCTCTTCTTCACACTCACCTTTTTCAAGCAAGTATTTTGCTCTTTGTTGTTCAAACTCTTGTTCCAACTGCTCTTGTTTTGCAGCTTCTTGAGTTTGTTGTTTTCTATAGTAGTTGCTTTCAATTCTGTTTGTTGTTTCTTCTTGCATCTGACGGAGTCTTTGAATGTTTTCTTTAGATGCTTGAATCTTTGTTTGAGATTCTCTTTGAATGTTGTCAAAGTTTTTCTTTCTTGAATCAAGTTCTGCTTCAAGTTGTGAAACCTGAACAAGAAGTTTTTCTCTCTTCTTCAAGAACTTTTCACTTTCTCTCATTGCTCTTTCAAGAACAACTGAGCCATCAACACCTGTTGAGCTAAAGTCGTATGTAACATAATCGATTTGCTCTTCTTTTGCTTTTGTGAATTCTTCCTTTTCTTTTCTTGCTTTAAAATCCAAGAACTCTCTCAAAACTGGTTGGCCTTTTTCAATTTCGGCAGGAGTAAACAAGATTTGATAGTCAATATATGATGGAAGATCTGTGCAGGCGTTATCCATAAATCTGTCAAACAAACTTACATTTTGATAAAGTGAATTCAAAACGCTGTTTCTTCTTGCACTCATAAAGAGCATAAACAAGATTCCAATAAGTCCAACTGCAACAGCAAGCAAAACTGCTTCAATCAAAACCGAACCTTTAAGCACTGTGTCTGCAGCCCCGTTTCTTCCTTCAAAGATAAGAATGAAAAGTGCAGCGAATGCAGCCCAGAAGCCGGAGAAGATTCCAAGTTTTCTGATGTTTGCTTTATACGAACTTGTCTTTGTTGGTTTTTCAATCAAGTTTTCTGCTGTGAAATAACTTGATGGAACACCTTCTCTAAACAAAACGTATTGATGCCAATAATATGTCAATCTTTTTGGTGCCTTTGTTTTGAAAAGAACATTCAAACTTCTAATGTTTTCTTCTGTAACATGTTTCTTTTCAAAAAGCCAATAATTTATTTTGTTCAATGCACGATTTAAAGATACTTCGTAAGACGAAGCAGATCTAATCAGATAGAACAAAACAAACAAAACTTCCACGCCAAGAGCAATAACAAACAACAAGTCAATACCAAGTTTGCTTGTTACGTTGGTGAGAAATTTTACAACATTTTCTACAATGCTTAATCCCATCGAATTCATAAAGCCTCCTATATACATTTGTAGTATATCACAATCAAAAAAATATTTACTAACATTTTTTAATAATTTTTTAAATATTTTTAAAACATTTTTTCGTCCGTAAAACAAAAAGAGAAAAAGCAACCAAAAATGTCACTTTTTCTTATAATATTTTTCCCTTTTTAAACTTCAACTTTAATCAATTCTGCGTGTTTTAATGACAATAAATATGCATTTTTAACAGGCAAATTAAAGGCGTTTTCTATTGCCATTTTGTAAAATTTAATTTGATTTTTGTATTTATTTATCAAATAATTTTTATCGGTCGAATTTGAATATTTATAATCTATCAAAACAACTTCGTCCTTTTTCACTGCAAACAAATCCACTGCACCCTGAAGCAATATCTTGTCGTCATATTCCACACCTTCCAAAAGGTTGCAGAGTTTTTCTTTCATGATAAACCTTTTTTCTTTATATAGAGTTGCCCCCGAAACAACACTCTTTACAAGTTTTATGTTTTCAAGCAAAACCCCATAATTCAAAAGTTTTTCAGTTCCATCAAACAACGCGGACATCTGCTCTATCTGTCTTTTTATGTCGTCAACGCTGTCAATCTTTTCAAAGTCAAGATTTTCCATCGCCAAGTGATATGCGTTTCCAATTTCAACACCAGCACCGACAAAACTGAAGTTTTCGTTTGAATATTTCTCAAGGTTGTTTTCAAGATTTTTCAAGTTGAGACTTGTTACCCCTTCTTTAAGTTTGAAGTTCAACTTATCATCATATTTATAGTCAAACCCCAAATATTCTTTAATCTTTGCCACACAACTTGTCTCGAACTCTGGGTTTTTCTCCACATCTTCTTTTTCTATTTCTTTTAAAATCACGTCATTTACAACATGTGCTTCAACGTCCACATCTTCGTATTTTTCGTCATTTTGAAGCGCCCGTCTCATGTCGTCGCATGCGTTGAAAACAAGGTCAAAGTATGTCTTGCACTCATCAAGGTTTTTCTTCTCAAAGATTTTTGCATCATACTTTCCAAACAAAACAAGTTTGTTCTTTGCTCTGGTGAGAGCAACATAAAAAATCATCAATTCGTCTCTAAAACGTTTTCTTTTTTCAAGTTGCTTTATTGCAAGCATTCTTACGCTTGTGGAATTTTCGTTTTCGTCAACATTAAAATCTTTTACGGCGAAGCCAAAGTTTTCGTCAATTCTTACGTTTCGATTTTCTTTGCCCGAAACTTTCATGAAATCTTTATCACAACCAATCAAAAAGACAACCGGATATTCAAGCCCCTTGCTTGCGTGTATGGTCTCCAAAATTACGCCGTCTTGGACTTGCCCCAAATTTTCAACATCAATGTCAACGTTTTCAAAATAATTTATAAGAGATGGCAAATCATATTCAAATCCACACTCTTGAACGTTTTGAAGAAAGGCGTCAACAAATTCGTTTACCATTTTGAAGTCTTGTTTAGAATTTAAATATGACCTATACTTTGTTTCAATAAACAACAAATCAAACGCTTTTTTTGCACCAAAAACAGACATATTTCTTTTAAAATCTTCAATTTTTTTGATTACGGATGCAAATTTTTGATTATTTTGCACCATTTCACAAATGGTCTGTGTCCCCTTTTCTTTTATAATTTCTTCAAGAGTAAATCCACCAATTGGAGAAAGCAAAACGGAAAGAGTTGCAATATCGTCTTCCATGATAAGAGAAATTTTTAAAAAGTTTAAAAGCACTTTTATTTCTACTTCGTCTAAAAGTTTTTTCTTAGAGTCTGTGCCAACAGGAATCCCACTTTCAATCAAAAACTCTTCAAGACAAAAATACAAATCACTTCTGCTTCTGCTCAAAATTGCAATATCACCAAATTTGCAATCTCTAAACTCTTCGTCTTCATAAATCTTGGTTTTTCTTGCAACAAAAATTTGCTCTCTTATGTCAAGCATTTGCTTTAGGTCTGAGTTTTTCAACTCAATTTTTGCATTTTTTACGCTGTAAAGTTCCGGCAAAGTTTCTTCTTCTGGTTTTTCTTCCTTTACAACATGAATTGTTACAGCCTTGCTTCCGTCATTCTTAAATCTGTGGAAAGCGTGAAGATCTGCGTCTTTTTTGTATTCAACTCCGGTATTTTCTTCTCTCATGCAAACATCAAAAACTTTGTTGATAAAGTTCAACACTCTTTCATCACTTCTAAAGTTTTCTTTAAGATAATTCACTGCCGAATCTTCGTTTTCATCAAAATCTTTTACATCTTTCAAAAAGATTTCGCTGTCAGCCAATCTAAAGCCGTATATTCCCTGTTTCACATCACCAACAGCAACAAAATTGCAGTTTTTTGCGATATTTTTTACAATTCTCTCTTGAATTTTGCTTGTATCTTGATATTCGTCAATAAAAACATACTTGACATTTCCAAACAGATTTTCTTTTTCTGAAAGTTTGACCATAAATTTTGAAAGATCAGAAAAACTTAAACAATTTCTTGCAAGTTTTGTTTCGCTTTCAATTTTTTCATAAGCCAAAAACAAACTTAAAAAGCTCTTTTCCAAAATGCCTTCTCTCTGCATTTTTGCCTTTTGATTGTCAAGAAGATCAAGGTCTAAAATCTTTTCCTTTTCTCCTTCAAACAATTCTTTAAGTTTCCCGAGCAAATCAAAAACTTCCTCACCAACATCTTTTTTCTTTGGTCTGTCTGGCATTTCAACATTATTTAAAATACTGCAAAGTTCAAAAATATCTTTTGCCTGCAAAATGATTCCCATATTTTTTCTTACAGCATTTTCATATTCGACAAGATGAAGTTTTTCGATTTTTTCAAAAATCTTGTTTAGCATATTTTTAAAATTCAAAACAAGAAAGTCTGCAGCCTTATCAAAATAACTCTCTGCATTTTTCATATTTTTTTGCAAAAAGTCATTCCTGTCGCTTACAACATCAACCAAACTTTCAATTGAAAAGACGATTTCTCTTATCTCCCCAATATTGTTTTTGAAAATTTCTACAAGTTGAACATATTTTTCTGGCTCAGTTTGTTTGAAAAGTTTTATTGCCTTGTCAAAACTTTCCTTTTTCAGTTTTTCGTCCAAATTTGCATCTAAAACGCTAAATGTTTCACTAAGACCAACCAAATTTGCATATTTTTTAAGATTTTTTTCGCAAAAAGAGTCTATTGTTGAGATGTTGGCAGTTGGCAAAGAGTCAATCTGCTCCACAACATAGGCCGTTTGCTTTTGTTTTCTAAGACTTTTTTCCAAGCGTTCTTTCATTTCTGCAGCAGCAGCTTTTGTAAATGTCAAAACAACAATGTCTTTGAGTGGGATTTTTCTTTCACAAACCAATTCTGTGACATATTTTATCATAACAAAGGTCTTGCCACTGCCTGCTGAAGCACTGACAATCATGTTCTTCTTTTTGTTTTCCAAAACTTTGGTTTGTTCCAGAATCTTCTCTTCTTTCTTTTCAGCCATTAAAAAACATCCTTTGCGCTTAAAATTTTTCTCTGTCCATCTTCTTCTCTGTGCATGCACACTGAAATATATGGGCAATTTTTGCACGAATCGGCAAGTGGTTTATCTTCAATATAACCTTCTTGCATTTCCTTATGTGCGTTTATTGCAATTTTCTCTGCATAATCAAACGTTTTGTCAAAATTTTTTACCAAAAGTTTTGACCTGTCGTAGAATTCTTCTCCCTTGTTTGGATTCTTCTTTGCTGTGACGGACAAAATATCACTTTTTTGCCCATATTCAGCAAGCCTATAATCCGAAGCAACCACAACATCATAGTCGTTTTTGGTCATTCCATGCAACAATTTCAACTTTGACTTTGAATTGTATTTTGTCTGACAATTAAAATAATAAACTCCGGAGCAGTCCAAACCAAGTTGTTCTTTCAACGCTTTCGCATAAATAAAAAGTTGAAGTTTTTTTCCACAGAACAAACTATCTTTGATTCCCTTTTGCTCTCCGGTTTTGTAATCAAGAACTCTAAATCTGTTTTCAAACACATCAACCCTGTCAATAATTCCACACAAGGTCAGATTTTTGTCAACTTTTTTGCTTACACCATATTCAAAATACTTTGGAACAAACTTGCTGTACTTCGCTTCGTGCAACACATTCTTCAAAATAATTTTGCTTTCGTTCTCCAAGTATTTCACAAAAGATTTTTCGCTTAAAGTCTTTTCGTCATAATATTTTTTTGCAATTTTCAGCATGTTTTTCTTCAAAAATTCGTTTACGCAATCAATTTTTTCTTCTTTTAGGTTGTATTGTGAAACAAAATTTTCCAACAAGTCATGTTCAAAACTTCCAAAATTTCTCTTGTCAGGCATGTATATTTCAAGTTCTTTTACCCCCAAAGATTTTTCAACAAAAAATCTAAATGGACAGGCAAAATACGTCTCAAGTGATGTAACAGAAATTTTTGATTTTAAAAGTTTCTGTGCATCTTCTTTTGGAATAAATTTATATTCCTTTTCTTTTGGGAATTCTCCAGCAATGCTTTTTAACATTCCTTCAAGTTTTACAGGAATCATCTTGTTTGCCTGAAGTGCAGAATAATTTTCCAAAAATTTATCTTCACTTCCAAGACACAACAACAAATCGTCAAACCTTTCCTTTTTGCTCTTTGCAGAATCAATTGAAAGGCCCATGTTTGCTGTGTTCAAAACGTTTTCACCGAACATTTTTCTAAGGTCAAAAACAAATTGCGAAATCTTGTCGTCTCCTGCTGATGGGCAACAAACAATAAGTTTTTCTTGAGCATGTTGCAAACATTCAAAAAGTTTTAGTCTTGCACGTCTGTTTAAAACCTTTATTTCCGGCTCTAAGGCATAATTAAACTTAAGTTCCTTGATGTCGTTGTCGTCAATAATTCCCGTATCGGCCTGCGTTTTTGGCAGTTCTTTTGCGTTGGCGCCCAAAACAAACAAAACTTTTACGTCTTCAAAATAACTCTTTGTTGCATCGCCAACAAAAACAGCATCAATGTATGACGGAATCGTTTCAACTTTGACACTTTGCAAAGAAATTTTGACCAAGTTTTCAAAATCAAAAACAGAAAACTCCTGTTTTCCACCAAGCTCTGAAATCTTTTCAAAAACTTGCGAAATAAGCTCAAGTGATTGAGTGTTTTCGCTTGATTTCTTATAGAATCTTTCTTCTTCAAGTCTGTTGACAATGTTTTTGTAGTTTTCTCCCACAAAACCGACAAGTTCTTTAAGGCAACCAACGTAATCCTGTGCCAACTTGCACTTTTTCAGGCTGTTTATTTTTGAGACAATCCAACTATACGTTTGGTGTCTTTCCAAAAACTCTTTTTCGTCGTCAATTTGATAAAAGTTTATGTCATGCAAACTTTCTTTATCTTCCCCAAGCAAATCGCATGAAACGAGCCATTGTAAGTTTGGCATATCAAACCCAAGCCTTGCAATTTCAAAAACTTTCAAGACAAATCTTCCAAGCATCGTCTGCGAAAGATTTACAGCGTCGTCCGTGTATGTAACAATCCCATATTTTTCAAACGTTGTTCTGATTTTATCGTAATAAGTATCACTTGAAATTGCAACAGCAAAATCGTTGAATCTTGCGCCCTTAAACACTTCTCTTTTGATATATTTTGCAACAAAATCAACTTCGTCCTGCCTGTTTGTTGCAAGAACGTTTACAAAATAATCACTCTTTCCTTGTTCTACACTAAAACCAAACAAGTTTTCAACAATCTTTCTTCTCTTTCCGGTAGGTTGAGAAAAATCTTCTTCAACTTTTGGCTTTGCGCCCTTTTCACCAGCAAGTTTTGTTATTTTTGACTTGATGTCGTCTTCATAAATGTATCCATTGTTTACTGAAAGTGGATAAGCCATTCCAATATAAATTTTGTTTACATATTCTGCAAGTTTGCAAATAAAATTTCCAATTTCAAGAGAGAAACTATCAAAATTTACAAAATAAAGATTTAAATTTGAAAGGTTTTTGAAGTTTTGAACGTTTTGGACGGAATACTCCAACAATTTTGACAAATCAAATTTTTCACCAAGCAAATTTTCATAATGTTCATAAACAAGTTTGAGATCGTGCATCTTGTTGTTTAACAATTCATTTTTTGTTGGTTTGATGTTTTCTGGCTTTATCTTGCAAGACTTAAATTGCTTTATTATTTCCAAAATTTTTTGGCAAAATTCTATGTCGCATTTTTCAAAATACTTAAAATCACTCTCACATTCTTTTACGGCTTGAAAAACATTAAACACTTCTTCCAATCCTGAAATTCTTGCAAAGGCAACATTGTTTTCTCTTAAAATTCTGCTGGCAAGTTTTGATATTCCAACAACTTCAATGTTGAAAGTTGCCTTTATTCCCAGTTCGTCAAACAAAAGTTTTTCTGCCTGCATAGAAAAAGTGTCTGGCACAACAACATAGTTTTTTTGAGTCATGTCTTTTGTGTCAATCTTTTTTATTGTGCTTTTTCCTGCTTCAAAAGCAGTTGCTCCCCTAACAAGCGTTATTTCCATAAAATGATTTTATCACAAAAACCATTTCAACACAAATTTTTTATTCTCCAATAAGAGCCTGTTTCGTCTTTTTTTTGTTTAGAAGATATTTGTTCAGTCTGTCGCTGAGCTTTTTGTTTTCATTTTTGAGAGTTTTAAATTCATCTTTAAGTTTTTCAATCATTCTGTCCTTTTCGCCCAAATCAAAGACGGCCTTTTTCAAAAGATTGTCCGTGCTAATCTTTTCAATCTTAACTCTCTCTTCAATCTCTTCTGTTGTTGTCTTTTTGATAAGTTTGACAAGCCCCATAAACAAGCTGTTGATGTCGTTTTCTGTGAGAGTGTTTTTTCTTTGCTTAAACAAAATCACGTTGTCTTTTTGCAAGTTTTTTCTCTTTATGTTTTGAATTTTGTTTTGAAGTCTTGTCATCAAACAAAGGTCTCCCCCACTTATCTTTTCACAAGCATTTCTGACCGACATTCCCTGCTTGGTCATTTGTCTAACTTGAAGCAAAAGTTTTTCTTCTGCTTCTTTTCCAAAGGCAACATACTGACTTTTTTCGTGCTTGCTTATGTCGATTCCCAACTTTTTGCACCTGTTTTTATCTTTTTTAAGATTTTCAACATCAAAATAATAATAATTTCTTACACTATTTGGTTTTCTTCCATATTTTTCTGCGTGTTTTTGAAAGGCAAATTTTAAAGATTTTCTCTCTTTTTTGCAATTTTCTGCTTCCGAAAACAAATTTTTAACTTCTTCGTCATTCCAAATTTTCATTTTTTATCTCCTGCAAAAATAATTTCCAAAAACAAAAAAAATAATCAAAATTCATAAAATAATTGCGTGTTTCATATATTTTTGTATGAAATATATTGTAAAAACCACTTATCCATGTGTGATAAAGGCAAAAAATGATTTTGTCGAATTAAACGAAAATGACAACCTTGAATGTGAAGACGAAGATTTTGTTTTTGTCTATCCAAAGTCGGCGTTGGCTCTTCCATTTTGCATAAATTTAAATCAGCCTATTGACAGCGACAAAGTCTCTTTTGTTAAACACAACAATCAACATTTTGCAATTTTGGAAAAGCCACAACTTGTCTTTTCTTACAACAAAGAATCAGTCTCTGTTGGTGGAAAAACTTGCAAAATCTTTATAGGAAACAACAGGCTTGTCTTTGAGGGAGCAAATCACATAACTAAATGCAAATGTCTTCACAAAACAATCTCCTACAAAATTTCTCACTCTTCAAAATTTGTTTTTGTTGCATTTGAAAAGGACTTTTACGCTTTCAATGTTTTGACTGAAAAGTTGTCTCATTTTTCTGGAGAAAATCTCTCCTTTGAAAACAACGTTTTGTCAATCACAAAAAGGTTTGACGATTTTTCTTGCAGAGAAAAAACTTTTTCCGTGTTGTTTGAAGACGGAATTTCCATACAAAACGAATCCTACATCTCAAGTGTAAATCAAGACAAAAAGCTTTTGTCGTTTCTTTTTTTGGAAGCAGTCAAATCTAAAGACTTCGCTTGTGCAACGGTTTTTCTTTCCGAAAGACTGCAGAAAAGAATAAAAAAAGAAAATCTCTCCCAATTTTTTGGAGAGATAGAAAACTTTTTGCCCCTAAATGAAAATGAATTTTTAGTTTTAAGCAAGACCTGCAAAAACTATGTTTCTTTTGAAATCAAAGACGAAAAGATATGCGACATAAGTTTGGACGAATTATGAGAAAATCCCAACAAATTTTAGTTTTTTGTCAAATCTGGCTTCAAAATTTCTTGCCAGAACTCTCAAAAGCCCAAGTTCACTGTCCTGTGCAAGTTTGAGTGTTTGAAGTTTGTCAAACTCAGTTGAAGACAAAATTTTAAGCGCAGAAATCGTCGTTTTGGCAAGTTCTTCGCTTCCATACTTCATGCAGTTTATGCAGGTAAGTTCGCCTGTTGCATAATCAATAAACATTCTTTCAAAGATTGTTGTGTCGCAACAAGAACATCTTTTTGTTTCAAGTGGAGTCCCCGTGATGTCAAAAAGTGAAATCAAAAATTTGTCCAAAACATAAAGTGGCAAAACATTTTCAAAACATAAGGTTTTTAGCGACCTTATCGTCAAAACAAAAACTCTTGCCATCTCTTCTTTTGAAGAAAAATCAATTGAATTGATAATTTCTAAAATTGCCGTTCCCTCAAAGTATTTGTCAACATCTTCACTTATTTCATGAAACGTCTCAATCGCTTCAAAGCCTGTTATAATCTGCCCAGCCTTGCCATCTTCAAGCACAAATTCTCCATAACAGAATGGATTTTGGGCAAGTTTCATTTTTGCCGTTGGGCTTTTAACACCCTTAAGCGTTGCCCACATTTTGCCATTTTCAAGTGAAAAAAGGAGAACGTTTTTATCTTTCTCCTTTCTGTCATTAGAACGAATCACTATTGCTTGAATTTTTTGTGTCATCTTATCTTCCTAGGACGTTTTCTTCTTCTTTTCCTCTTTCGGCGTTGATCATCAGCGAAGCCACTTCTGGATTCCCTGTCATTTTGAATGCCACCCATGTAAGCAATGAATATTCGTCTTTAAAACCCATTATTCACCCCCACATATAATCTGTGCAAAACGCCCTCTTCTATTCTTATTTTAAAATATGCTATCAAAAAATTGCAAACGATTTTAAAAAAATATGTAAGATGCACCAAAAAGATGCATCTTGTTTGTCAGTTTGTTGTGGTGTTGTTTGTGTTTGTGATTGTTGGATTTACAACTTCATTTCTGCAATTTGTGATAATTCTCTGGCAAAAAATCATTCTTGGGTGGTTATAACAGCAAGGCATATTTTCTCCTTTAAAACGGCATTTGCCGTCAAAAACATTGTATG
>CAKJYB010000041.1 GCA_918241715.1 Clostridiales bacterium | reverse complement strand
CTCTTTGTCCTTTGAGCCATAGTTTCCACAAGGACATGGATTCATGCTGGCAACAAGCGTAAAACTTGATGGATACGTTATTGTCTGATTTGCTCTTGCAACAGTTATGCAACCATCTTCAAGTGGCTGTCTCAATGTTTCAATAAGTTGTCTTGGATATTCTGGAAATTCGTCCAAGAAAAGCACCCCATTATGTGCCAAACTGATTTCCCCCGGCTTGCTGTGCACACCACCACCGGTCAAACTTACCGACGATGCCGTGTGGTGTGGAGAACGGAAAGGCCTTTGTGTGATAATTCCTTTCTTAAGGTCAAGTTCTCCGGCAACAGAGTGAATTTTTGTTACTTCCAAGGCTTCTTCAAAAGTCAAATCTGGCAGAATCCCAGAAAAACATTTTGCAAGCATGCTCTTTCCACTTCCAGGTGGCCCAATCATTAAAACATTGTGTCCACCAGCTGCAGCAATTTCAAGTGCACGCTTTGCAACCGGCTGACCTTTGACATTTTCAAAATCAAGTCTGTTTTCTGCCATTGTCAAAACTTCGTCAAAAGATTTTGTCTCAACAGGCACAACATCCTTATTTTCGCCGTTTAAAAAGCCTACAACGCCTTTTAGTGAAGAAAACGCATAAATTTCCATGCCAGAGATAAAACTGGCTTCTACGGCGTTTTCTTGTGGAATGACAAACTTCTTGTATCCAAGCTCCCTTGCAGCAATCAAAATAGGCAGAAGTCCCCTTACCTTTTTGACAGAGCCATCAAGAGAAAGTTCCCCAACAAAAATATAGTCTTTGTATCTTAAAGTTGAAATCTGATTTGATGCAGCCAAGATTCCAACAGCGATTCCAAGATCAAAAAGTGGGCCTTCTTTCTTTAAGTCTGCTGGAGCAAGATTTATTGTGTAGTGTTTTACAGGGAATTCAAATCCAGAGTTTCTTATGGCAGACTTAACCCTTTCTTTTGCTTCTTTGACAGAAGTGTCTCCAAGTCCAACAATATCAAAGTGTGGAACTCCACCAACAATGTCAGTTTCGATTTGAGTCAAAAACCCTTCAATTCCATTTAATCCAAAACTCTTTACTTTAGAAAGCATCTCAACCCCCAAAATATACTCTATTATATCAAATATATCTATAAATGCAAAATAATCGCACAATAAAAAAAGACCAAATTTGGTCCTTTTTATTTGTAGAAGATCATTGCAAGCAAAAAGCTTACTGCAATCGAAAAGCAAAAACATATGATAAACCATTTGAAAATGATTTGTTTTATCAAAGTCTTTTTGAATGACTTTCTGTAAGATTCTTCTGCTTCTTCAAATTGTTTTGATGTTATTTTTTCTTTGTTCATGACACGAATTTTGTATTCGTTAAACTCTTCTTCCATTTCTTTTTTGAATGCTGTGAAATACTTATAAACCAGCCATATTCCCCAAGCAAGTGCAAGTGCAAGCAAAAGAGAAAGGACAAAATAAGCAAAGCCTTTCCAAACATACTTATTCAAAATTGCAAAGAGTGCTGTCAAAACCAAGTCGACAGCTGATACAATATAAATTATCATTAGTTTGTCCTTTTATGCACTAAGAGCAAAAATGTAAATAACAACAATCAAAACAGAAGCAACAAGCCAGCAGATAAACCACCAGATATTTTTCTTTCTTCTTGTCCAATAGAAACCAAGCCAAATGCAAATGATGTAAGCAACAGCTTCTCCTATTGATTGAAACGCAGCAGCAACAGATGGGCTGTGTTTTTTGAAAATCAATCTCAAAATAAGTGCAATTGCAATAAATGCTATTGCAAAATATGCCAAACAATCCAAAACCTTGGTTGCACTCCAACTTTGTGATGGCCTTCTTTCGTTGTTTTTCTTCTCTGCCATAACTACCCCCAAATATTTCTTAAGAAAATTATTTTGCAGTTTCAGTAAATCTGCTTTCTCTGATAACGTTGACTTTGATTTGTCCTGGATATTGCATTTCTGCTTCAATCTTTGCAGCAATATCTTTTGCCATAAACATAGCTTCGCTGTCAGAGATTTGTTCTGGTTTTACAATGATTCTAACTTCTCTTCCGGCCTGAACAGCATAAGACTTGTCAACGCCTTTAAATCCGTTTGCAATTTCTTCAAGTTGTTGAAGACGTTTGATATAGTTTTCGTAGCTGTCTCTTCTTGCCCCCGGTCTTGAACTTGAAATAGCATCAGCAACCTGAACAATAACAGCTTCAATTGTTTTGAATTCAACGTTGAAGTGGTGTGCTTCTATGCAGTGAACAACTTCTTCGTTTTCTCCACATTTCCTTGCAAGATCAACGCCGATTTGAACGTGTGTTCCTTCAATCTCATGGTCAAGAGCCTTTCCGATGTCATGCAAAAGTCCACCACGTTTTGCAATCTTAACATTTGCGCCAAGTTCTGCAGCCAAAAGTCCAGCAATAATTGCCGTTTCAATTGAATGCTTCAAAACGTTTTGACCATAACTTGTACGATACTTGAGTTTCCCAAGCACTTTAACAAGTTCTGGATTCATGTTGAAAATTCCAACTTCGTTGAGTGCGTCTTCCCCTGCTTGCTTGCAGATTTTGTCAACTTCTTTTTGCATTTTGTCAACAATTTCTTCAATTCTGGTTGGGTGAATTCTTCCATCAGAAATAAGTTTTTCAAGTGAAAGTCTTGCAACTTCTCTTCTGATTGGATCAAAACCTGAAACAGTGATTGTTTCTGGTGTGTCGTCAACAATAAGTTCAACTCCAGTTGCAGCTTCGATTGCTCTGATGTTTCTGCCTTCTCTGCCGATGATCCTTCCCTTCATTTCGTCATTAGGTAAAGAAACAACCGACACAGTCATTTCACTTGTCGTTTCAGTTGCACATCTTTGAATTGCTTGTCCAACAATCCAACGTGCCTTTTTGTCGCCTTCTTCTCTTGCTTCGTCTTCAATCTGCTTTACAATGACAGCAGCTTCTTTTTGAGCATCATTTCTCATGCTTGCAATAAGAAGATCTTTTGCTTCTTGTTTTGAAAGTTTTGATGTTTTTTCAAGCTCTTCCAAAATTTGTTCTTTGATTTTTTGTTGTTCTTCAATGTTCTTTTGAAGAGTAGCTTTTGTTTCGTCCAAACTCTTTTTCTCTTCGTCAAGTTGTTCGTTTCTTTTGTCTACAGCAAGCTCTTTCTTTTCAAGATATTCTTCTTTTTGGTTTAAACGTTCTTCGATTTTGATTACTTCGTTTCTACGTTCTTTTACTTCAAGTTCGACTTCTTCTTTAAGTTTTTGTGCTTGCTCTTTGCTTTCAATTATCGCTTCTTTCTTTATTGTCTTTGCTTCTGCATACGCATCTTCAATAATTTTGATAGCATTTGATTTGTTTTTGTTTAATTTTTTTGCACTATAAACTCTGTAAATTACAAAGCCAAGAATAATTCCAACAATGGCACAAACAATGCCAGAAACTAATCCAGATACGACTGCAGGAGAAGCCAAGATTAAATCAATCATACTTTCCCCCTATTTAAAGTGTCTACCTTAAATGACGAAAAATAAAAGGTAAACCACTACGATTTAAGTTTACCCTTTTTGCAACATATTTGTCAAACAATATTATAAATATTTTTTATTAAACAGCCTCTTTATTATCAGGCTGTTGTTTCTTTATGAAAATAGGCTTTTCTCCCTTTTCAAAAAACTCTTTTGTGATGATAATTTTGTCGTATTCTTCAGGAGATGGAAGATCAAACATCAAATCAAACATTCTGTTTTCCATGATTGTTCTTATTCCCCTTGCACCTGTTTTAAGTTCGATTGATTTTTGCGCAACATAAGCAATTGCATCGCTTTCAATTTTGATGTCAAAACCATCAATTTTGAAGAGTTGTTTGTATTGTTTTACCAAAGAATTTTTTGGCTCTACCAAAATCTTTTGAAGAGCATCTTGATCCAAATCGTCAAGCCCTGTTATGATCGGAAGTCTCCCAATAAACTCTGGGATAAGCCCATATTTTACAAGGTCGTCCGGCTGAACATCTTTGTTGTAGTCAATTTTTGCTTTTTCTTCTTTTCCCATGATGGAAGCGTTGAAGCCAAGAGCACCACTTGTCATACGATTTTTAATTATTTCGTCAAGCCCAACAAATGCACCACCACAAATAAAGAGTATGTTTGTTGTGTCGATTTGAAGCATCTCTTGTTGTGGGTGTTTTCTTCCACCTTGTGGTGGAACGCTTGCAATTGTGCTTTCAACGATTTTTAAAAGTGCTTGTTGAACACCCTCACCACCAACATCACGTGTGAGAGAACGATTTTCACTCTTCCTTGCAAGTTTGTCAATTTCGTCAATATAAATGATTCCCCTTTGAGCCCTTGCAATATCATAGTCGGCGTTTTGTATAAGTTTTAAAAGTACGTTTTCAACGTCTTCTCCAACATAGCCTGCTTCTGTAAGAGTTGTTGCATCTGCAATTGCAAAAGGCACGTCCAAAATCTTTGCCAAAGTCTTTACAAGAAGCGTCTTTCCAGAGCCTGTTGGCCCAATCATAAGCACGTTGCTCTTTTCAAGTTCAACAGCATTTTTGGACTTGTCTCCATCTTTTACTACTTTGTTGTGATAGTTGTAGTTGATTCTCTTATAGTGGTTGTAAACTGCAACGGAAAGCACCTTTTTTGCTCTGTCTTGCCCAACGACATAATTGTCAAGTTTTTCCTTAATCTCCTTTGGAGATGGAACAACAAGGTCTTTGAGAACTCTGACCTTTTGCACTTCTTCTTTGATTATGTCAGCGCATATTCTTACACAATCATCACAGATAAAAGCA
This sequence comes from Clostridiales bacterium, assembly GCA_918241715.1. GTDB lineage: Bacteria > Bacillota > Clostridia > Christensenellales > UBA1242 > Caccovivens. Next base: position 11,143 of record CAKJYB010000041.1, on the reverse strand, counting down.
TCGCCATTTGGACTGGCGATGAGCTTTTTTGCTAGTTTTTGTGGCTTTCCACAGAATGTGCAAGAACACATTTCAATTTCTTTCATTAAAACCCCTTATTAGTCTTTTTTGTTTTCGCTTCTTGTGGTAAATATTCCGTCAATAAGTCCATACTTTTTGGCTTCTTCAGCAGTCATCCAGTTGTCTCTTTCTGTGTCTCTTTCAATCTCTTTTGCTGTCTTTCCTGTGTTTTTTGCCAAAAGTTCGTTAAGGGTGTCTTTTGTTCTCTTTGTCTTTCTTGCCTGAATTTCAATATCTGTTGCCTGTGTATAACCTTCTCCTGTTCCGATAAGAAGTTGGTGAATCAAAATTTCGCTGTTTGGCAAAGAATATCTCTTGCCCTTTGTTCCACAAGAAAGAATCACAGCAGCCATTGAAGCAGCCATACCAACGCAAATTGTTGAAACATCACATTTGATATATTTCATTGTGTCCAAAATTGCAAATCCGGCTGAAACTGATCCACCTGGGCTGTTGATATACATGTAAATATCTTTGTCTGGATTTTTTCCTTCCAAATAGATAAGTTCTGCAACAATTGTGTTTGCCATAGCGTCATCAATTGCGCCTGTAACAAAGATAATTCTGTCTTCCAAAAGTCTGGAATAGATGTCATAAGCTCTCTCTGAAGAACCTGTTTGGTCGATAACTGTAGGTATAAGCATAAAAACCCCCTATTATTTTATAATTTCGATTGTGTTGTTTTCTTTGAAGAAATTGTGAAGTTTGTCAAGAATAAGATCGTTTTCTTTTCTTGCAATTTCGTTTTCGTTTGTCATGCCCTTTGTTGCATCTTTAAGTTCTTTTGCAGAAACGTTGATTTTGAATTCTTCCAAAACTTTTCTGTAAATATAACGTGTTTTAAGCATGTTTAAAGCGCCTTCGTGTGCACGTTTCATATAGTCTTCAATGTTTGATCCTGTTGATTTGAGATAGTCTTCAAATGAAACGTTGTATGGCTTGAGATATTCTCTCATTCTTTCGATATCTTCGTTTACTTGTTCGTCAACCATTGTTTGTGGAATCTCAACGTTTGTGTTTTTGATAAGATATTCACGGATAACGTAATCAAGTTCGTTTTCTTGTTGTCTTGTCTTCATATCTTGAATATGAGCAGCAAGATCTTTTTTATACTCTTCAAGAGTTTCAAATTCTGTCACATCAGCAATAAATTTGTCATTAAGTTCAGGAATAACTTTCTTTCTTACGTCTTTTACAACAACTTTAAAGAGTGCTTTCTTGCCGGCAAATTCTTTTGCGCCATAGTTGAGAGGGAATGTAACGTTTACATCAACATTGTCTCCCTTTTTATGCCCAACAAGTTGATCTTCAAATGTGTCAATAAATGAATGAGACCCAATTGTAAGTGGATAGTCTTTTGCTGCACCACCATCAAATGGCTTGTCGTCAATATAACCAGTAAAGTCAATAAGTGCGCTGTCTCCATCAGAAATTGGAGCATCAACACTTTCAAACTTTGCGTGGTCTTCAAGAAGATGATGGATTTCGTGCTCTAAATCGTGTTCTGTAACTGAAGCATCATGAACTTTAAAAGTTTGTCCTTTACATTCACAAAGTTTAAAGTCTGGCACAATTTCAAACAAGATTTTCATTTTGAGCCCTGCATCTGCCGTATAACTTTCAAACTCTGTTGTTGGCATTGAAGCAGGTTCAAGTTGTGGATTTTTTTGCAATACTTCATGCAAAGTGTTGTTTACAAAATATTCAATTGTATCTTCAAAGAAAACGTTGTCTCCATATGTCTTTTCGATAACTCTTCTTGGAGCATGTCCCTTTCTAAAACCTTCTACATTAAATTTTGATTTTGATGTTTCATAAACCTTTTCAACTCCCTGTTCCCAGGTTTTTGCATCAATTGTCATTTCTACTTCGACTTTTGTGTTGTCAATTTTCAATTCAAACATTTGTATTATACCTCCGATTGTTCAATAGCATTTCGACTTTGTGATTTTAACACATCGCAATCAAAAATGCAAACAATATGTCAATTCTTTTATATTAAATAAATGTTTTGCTTCAAAAAAGTTTGTTTTTGCGAATAGTTATGCTATAATTTAAACATGAAAAACATGACATACCACGAAAAACGTGATTTGGACAACATGCACAAAATTGGAAACTACCTTTCAAAGCTTCCTGAATTTTGCTATGACTACATAATTGGAATAGAACCAAACACTTCCAGTCTTACAAGGCTCAACTATTCCATGGATTTGCACGTATTTTTCGAATATTTAGCCAAATATATTTTCAAAAAACCTGTTGAGCAAATCACCCTTTCTGACATCGACAAAATAGAAGCAAGACAGATTGAAAACTACATCTCTTACCTTTCTTTCTATGAAGTAGATGGCAAGGTCATAAAAAACACAGAACGTGGAAAAGCAAGAAAACTTGCAAGCGTGAGAAGTTTGTTTAAATATCTTTTCAATCACGACAAAATTTCTTCAAACGTTGCCGCAAAAATCCCTATGCCAAAACTGCACAGCAAAGAAATCATAAGGCTTGAAAGAGACGAAGTTGAAAGAATGTTGGACGCTGTTGCATCTCCCACAACATTTTCGGAAAGACAAAAAAACTACAACAAAAACACCACAATAAGAGACAATGCCATCGTAACACTATTTTTGGGCACCGGCATAAGAATTTCAGAACTTGTCGGCTTGAATGTTGAAGATTTTGACTTTTCTCAAAACGCATTCAGAGTGACCAGAAAAGGTGGAAATCAGGCAGTTTTATACTTTTCAGAAGAAGTTGCAGATGCCCTTTGCGAATGGCTAGAGAAGCGTAAAACACTGGAGATTGACGATGACGAACATGCAATGTTTATCTCTCTTCAAAACAAAAGAATATGTGTGAGAGCCGTCGAAAAACTTGTAAAAAAATTTGCAAAAGAAAGCACCCCACTCAAAAAGATTTCTCCACACAAATTGCGATCCACTTTTGGCACAAACCTTTACAGAGAAACAAAAGACATCTATATTGTCGCTGATGTTCTTGGTCATAAGGACGTAAACACAACCAAAAAGCACTACGCAGCAATCAACGAAGACATGAGAAAATCTGTTGCTGACGTCATAAAGATTCATAGAGAATAACAACTTATGGTGTATTATGCCTATTGCATAACACCATATTTTGTATTATGCAACAAATTTAAAGCATCCAATCAACATAGACGCCATACCCTTTTGTCGGATCATTTGTAAACACGTGTGTTACTGCTCCAACAATCTTTCCGTCTTGAATTATTGGCGAACCACTCATGCCCTGAACAATGCCACCAGAAAGGTTTATCAACTTCTTGTCCTTAACACGAAAAACAATGCTCTTGTTTTTCGCTTTTTTTTGATAATTTGCCTTTATTATTTCAATTTCATATTCTTCGGCAATTCCACTGATGTTTGAAACAATCTTTGCCTTTCCGGGCTTCACGCACAGCCTGCCACCAAGTTTGGCCATTCTATTTCCGTCAACAAGTCCGTCAAGTTTTGTCAAAGTGCCGTTGATTCCAAATTGAGAATTGTCTTTGATATCTCCCACACTGCCGACATTTTCGGTGAAAACGCACCTTAACTCCCCGGGCTGATTTTTCTTTCCCCTTTTTATTCCCACAAGATTGCAAGGATAGATTTTTCCACTTGAAACAGGCACAACGTTTCCACTTGTCGTGTCAACAATTGGGTGTCCAAGCGCACCATATTTCATTGTTTTGCTGTTTACAAAAGAAAGAGTACCAACGCCAGCAACATCATCTTTCACCCACAATCCAAGTTTCAGTTTGTCTTCCGTTTCGTCTGGGTATGTCTTTACAATTTCCTTTCTTGTCTTGTTGTTTCGCAAAAACTCTATCTCAACCCTGTCTTTTTGCTGAATCATCTGTGGCATTTCGTCAAGGCTTTCAACATCTTCCCCATCAATTTGTGTGATTATGTCTCCCTCTTTAATCTGCTTTGCGTGGCTCTCTTTTTCAACATCAACAACCACGGCTCCATCTGTGTTTAGCAAAAGGCCGATTGGCGTTCCACCAACGTAGTAGTCGTCATTGTCCAAAATCGAACAGACAACCCTTTTTACAGGAATAAAACCAAACAACTTGAAAGTTATCACACCTTCACTTTGCTTTTGCATGCTTACGTCTTTTTCTCTTTGTGCAAACTTGGCAGAAACAAACGACCCAAGAGCTTTGTTTTTGTTTAAATCTTGCACTTCTTCATAATTTGTCGAAAAGCCGTTTTCAAAGTTATTCAACTGCTGAATTGGCTGTAAAACAGCATAAAAACAAAGCAATAAAAAACACAACACCAGAAGTGAAAATTTTTGTCTTTTCATTCTTTTATGTTGTGCATCAAAGATCTAAATATTCTCATCAGAAAGCAAAAAGCCGTAGTTTTCCAAAATCTTTTTAAGCTCTTTATAATTTGGACAAAGTCTTTCAACTTCATGCCAAAATTGTGGCTTATGATTTAAGTGAATGCTGTGAGATAGTTCGTGGCAAATGATGTAATAAACAAGTGCGTCAGGAAGAATGACAAGTTTCCAGTTCAGCTTCATCACTCTTTTTGAATTATAACTTCCCCAAACCTTTTTTGAAGTTATTGGTTTGATTTCGTCATAAGTCAATCCACTTTGCATTGAAACACTTTTTGCCATTTCTTCAATCTTGTTAAAATGCCCCAAATAGTGTTTTTTTATGGCAATCTTTTTGGCGTTTTCACTCATTCGGTCAAATCCCAAAACAAGCTCGCTTGCCCTTGCAACAACCTTTCCGTCAAGGTAGATATAGTTTAAAAGATCAAAGTTTTCGGCAAAATCAGCTCTGCTGTGCAGTTTTGCAGAATTTTTTTCAATCCATCTTTTCTTTTCGTCCAAAAACTTGTCAATCTCTTTTTGTGTCGTCTTTAGTGGGATTTTAAGTTCGGCCCTTTCTGCGTCAACAAGTTTCAGAGAAATAGTTTTTCTTTTTTGTCTTACGATTTCAATTTTCATAGAAAAATTATAACAGATTTTTATTTAAACACAAAATGTTTGGCGTATTTTGTTTTTGTTTGAATAACACCACAACATATAGTGTTATGCAACAGCATACCACCTTTCATATTGTTGAATTATGCAATAAAAAAATTTTTGCATAATACCCCTATTTTATTTGACATAGTCAAATTTATTGACTTATAATTGTTTTAGAAAAAGGAGTTTTATTATGGCTTTTAGTTCTAATGGGCAAATCTCTTACTATGTTTTGGACAGCCTTGCAAACGGCTCAAAATATGGCCTTGAGATTATCGAACACATATCAAAACGAACAAATGGCGGTTATATCATGAAAAAACCAACCCTTTATTCATGCCTTACACGTATGGAAAAGAAAGGGCTTGTTTCTTCATCATATTGGGGAGAAAGTGAGCTTGGTGGAAAAAGACACTACTATTCCATCACAAATGAGGGTCGTGCACAACTTGAAGAGCTTGAAAAACAGATTGACGACGCAGATTTTCCACAACCTGAAAGAGTTGAAGCACCTGCAGAAGCTGTTGTAGAAGAAAAACAAGAACCAGCCGAAGAAGCAGAAAAGCCAACATATCTTCAACAAGACAATCTCTTTGATCTTGTAAAGCCAGAACAGACCCAACAAGAGACTGAAACAGACGAAGAAAACGAAGTTTTAGAAAATCAAATTGACATTTTCAACATGGAGCCAATCTCCCAACCTACTCTTAAACAAACAGAAGTTGAAGAGACAAAAGAAGATGTTGAAGCCCAAGAAAACACCGAAAACCATGATAAACTTGAATATTATCAATCAATCTTAGAACAAGGCACAAAAGAAGAATCCCACGACGACGCTGTTTTGTTGGACAGAGAAGAAAGACTTGAACTTACACCAGACCAAGAAAAACAAAACAAACGCCTTTATGACACGTCAAGTGAGCTTAAAAAATATCGCAAAAAGAAGAGTTTTTCCGAAAATCAAATCGAAATGGCAGTTTCTTATGACAAAGAAGAAGACGACCAGATTCAAAGGGAAAGAATTGCCGAACTTAAACGTTCACTTCTCAATATCAGAAACAACACCCCAGAAACAGAGCCAGAGCAAGAAACAGCCCCTGTTTTTGAAGCGTTGCCAGAAACAAACGAAGTTGATGTTGAAGAAGAAACCCAACAAGAATCCGTTGACGACGGCAGACTTATCACAGAGCCAAGAATCAACCCTGCAGAGATTCCTGTTCCACACAAGATTGCTCCTACAAACATAGAAGTAAACATTTATGACGACAATCTCCCAGCCCCAAAGAGAAACAGCGACTTGGAGCCAACATACAAAGATATGATGGCAAAACTTTTTGAACGCAAGACAGAAAGAAAATCTCCAGAGCCTATTCAATACAAACAAACTCAGCAAGACCAGACACAATTTGTTGACTACAACTCACTCAAACGCTATTATCAATCACGCAACATTGATTTTAAGGAATACAAAAAAGTTTCTGTAAGAAGAACATACAACACAAACTTCTTGCAACTTATTGGCTCAATTGTGCTTTTGGTTTTGGCAGGACTTGCAAGTGCCCTTTCATATTGGATGATAAGCGCTTCAAATCACCTTAACCCATCTACAAACTTCATGTTCTACACAATGCCAATTCTCTTCACACTTTATGCACTTTACTTCCTTACAAAGTGGAGATGTTTTGCAAGCAAAAAGGCAGCACTAAGGTACAACGGCCTTACACATTGGATTATCTTCCTTCTTTCTGCAGTTGTGATCTTTATTGTAAACGTTGCTTGTGGAATGCAATTTGAAACAATAGCAACCTATTCGACATCATTACTTCTTCCTGCACTTATGGTTCTTCTTGCTTTCCCAGTAAACTTCTATGTAAGAAAATTCCTTTACAAAAAGTATTCAAGATAAAACAAAAAAAAAGAAGAGCAAACCAAAAGCTCTTCTTTATTTTTGCCGTCTTTTATGTTGACTAGTCAACCTTTTGAATGCGCCAGTCAAAAGGTTTGCCACAAAAATCACAAATCCAACAATCAAAGAAAAGATTAAAAGATACAAAACGGAGTTTTCAAACAAAACGCAAATCAGTGTCATTCCGACGCAAGAAACAATCTCTCCCACAAGGATAGAAACAAAGGCCTGCCAAATTTTTAAGTCAGAAAAACCTGCAATCAAACACCCCGTATAAACACCGGTCAAAGGCAAAGGAACGGCAACAAATCCCACAAGAAAAAGACACTTTTTTATTACCCCTTCTCTTGAATCAAACCTGTCGGTGTTTTTTCTGATTTTGTTTTGAATTTTGCTGATAAACCTGTCATAGACAAAACCACTTGTCTTTTGTTTCAACTTTCTTGCAAGAAGTATGACAAAAATTGCCGGGAGCATTGTTCCAACGAAAGAAATCAAGCACACTGCCGTTGGAGAAAGTGTGGCAGTTTTCCAAAGTTGTTTTGAAAGCCCCAACGGAATCGCTGTCCTGCTCTCCACCATAGGAAAAAGAGCAATCAAAAAAATTGCAAGTGGAAGATTGTCAGAAAAAGTTTTTACAAAAAAATCTGCCATACAATATAGTATGAAGCAGACAAAAAGAAAAGACGGACAATCCGTCTTTTACATAAACAATTTTCTTGCATGCTCTATTGCTGTTTGAGAAACTTCCTTTCCCCCATCAATAAGTCTTGCAACTTCCATGATAGGCTCATCTTTTTCAAGAACTCTGACAGAAGAGATTGTGTTGTCATCAACAACTTTCTTCTCAACAAGCAAAAATGCATTTGCTTTTGCAGCAACAACCGGCGTGTGTGTTATGCAAATCACCTGAGTATATTTTGATATGTTTTCAAGTTTTTCTGCAAGTCTGCCTGCCGTCAACCCACTAATTCCGGAGTCAATTTCGTCAAACACAACAGATTGAACTTTCTCCTTGTCAAGCATGATGTTTTTGAATGCAAGCAAAAGTCTTGAAAGCTCACCACCAGAAGCTGTTTTGTGAAGATCTTTGATCTCTTGTCCCTTGTTTGCAGAAAACATAAACTTCACATTGTCATAGCCTTTTTTGGAATAATCAGCCTTTTCAAAATCAACCTTAAAGAAAGTCCCTTTCATTTCAAGGTCGGCAAGTTCTGCCATAACTTTCTTTTCCAAAACCTTTGCAGAGTCTCTTCTTAACGCCGAAAGTTTTTCACTCTCTTTGTCAAGTTCTGCCAGGGCTTTTTCTCTTTGGTTTTGGAGCTTTTCCAGCATAAATTCGCTGTTTTCCAAATTTTCAAGTTTTACCTTGCACTCTTCAAGGTATGCAAGCATATCTTCAATCGTCTTTCCATACTTTCTTGAAAGTTTTTTGATTTGTTCCAACCTTTCATCAATTCTGTCAAACTCTCTCTGGTCGAATTCGGTGTTTCTTTTTATGTCAGACAAAACTTCTGCAACGTCCTTGACTTCATAATAGGCATTTTCAAGCCTTTGCCTGCACTCTTCAATGTCCTTGAAGTTTGAAAACTGATTTAAATTGCTCTTTGCTTCATACAAAAGTGAAATTGCATTTTCTCTGTCTTCAGAAAGTTTTAAAACAGAGTCAGAGACCTTTTCAAAGATATTTTCTGCAGAAGACATAAAATCAAAACGTTCTTTAAGTTCGACATCTTCTCCAATTTTCAAATTGGAGTCTTCAATCTCTTCGATTTGGAATTTCAAAAGTTCCTTTGCCCTTTCTCTTTCAGCCTCACTGCCACCCATAGACGCAATTTGCCTTTCGATGTCCTTGAGTTCTTCATATTTTGCGGCAACAACACTCTTTTGTGATTCAACATTCTCCCCAGCAAATTTGTCCAAAATGTAAATGTGGTTTTGAGCATTTAAAAGCCCAACGCTGTCATGTTGGCCACAAAAGTCAATCAAAAGCTCAGAAAGGGACTGCAACGTCTTAAGTGTTGCTGGAAATCCGTTTATTTTGATGGAAGACTTCCCGTCTGTATTTAAAGTTCTTGTAATTATAAGTTCGTCAGCAATATCAATGTCCTGCTCTGTCAAAAAGTTTTCGACATCAACCGAAACATCTTCAAAAACAGCATCTACTCTAAGTTGTGTTTCTCCAGAACGAATGAGAGTTTTGTCTGCTTTTGCCCCCAAAACGAAAGATAGAGCATCAATAATAATGCTCTTACCTGCGCCGGACTGCCCAAGCAGGCAGTTAAATCCATTTTGAAAAACTATATTTTGTCTCTTAATGAGTGCAACATTGTTTAAAGACAAACTAGAAATCATTTTATACTCCCAATTACATCATAAAATCGTTTAAAGTAGAAACAGCTTCTGTTGCAAGTGTTGTTGTAGGGAAAATAAGCAAAAGCGTGTCATCACCATACGTGGCACCCATAAGCTCTGTCAAATTCAATTTGTCAATAAAAGAACAAATACTCATGCTCATACCTTTGATTGTTTTCAAAACAACCAAATTCAAAGCAGGCTTAACCGAAATGACACACTCTTTGAAAATGTTTATGTATTTGTTTGAGATGACTTGTTGCTCTGAAGATCCAAGGAGTGCATACTTATATTTTCCGTTGCTTCCAAGAATTTTTGTCAAACCAAGCTCCTTGATATCACGGGAGATTGTTGCTTGAGTTATCTCAAAATTTGCATTTTTAAGTTCTCTTGCAAGTTCGTCTTGCGTCTCAATTTCCTTTGTAGAGATCAATTCCAAAATTTTTGATTGTCTTGAACTTCTTGCCATTTCGTTCTCCTTCATTCGCTATATGCACGTATTTATCGAATGTATAGCGTTTTATGCATAAATATAAATCTATGTTTATTCATGCAGTTTCAATTATTATACAATAAAACTTATAATTATGCAAGTGTTTTTTGAATATTTATTCACATGTTTTTTATGATTATTTAAGTTTATGCAAAAATATAAATATCCTTTTCATAAATATACCCCATTATGCATAACGCCTATTCTTATATAGTAAGACATAAAAAAAGACATATCAATTTGATATGCCATCTTTTTTTGTTTAAAAATTGTTTATTGTCAAAACTTCTTCGTTGTTAATCGCCTGCTCCACAAGTGCATCAATGTCAAGGAAACTTTCGTTTCTCTCTGCCCTTTCAATTGTTGGCTTGATCACAGGATTTTTTGGAAGAAAGACCGTGCAACAATCTTCGTAAGGCAAAATTGATGTGTCGTATGTTTTTATCTTTTTTGCTATATCCATAATCTCTTCTTTGTCAAAGGCAAGCACCGGCCTAAAGACTGGAATGTTTACAACAGAATTTGTTACGTTCATACTTTGCATTGTTTGACTTGCAACCTGTCCCAAACTCTCTCCCGTAACTATTGCGCCAAGGCCGTTTTGCTTACAAAGCCTTTCCGCAATTCTCATCATAATTCTTCTCATGATTGTTATCATATAGTCTTCATCACAATGTCTATGGATTTGTTCTTGAATTTCAGTAAACGAAACAATGTGAAGTTTTATTTCGTCGCAATATTTTGAAACAATCTTTGCAAGTTCAATCACTTTCTCTTTTGCCTGCACGCTTGTATATGGATAAGAATGAAAGTGCACTGCTTCCAGCCTAAGCCCACGCTTTGCAACCAAATATGCAGCAACCGGGCTGTCTATTCCCCCAGAAAGAAGAAGCAAAGCCTTTCCTGCACTGCCAAGTGGAAGCCCACCGGCACATTTGATAAGGTTTGTATAGACATAGGTCTTGCCGTTTGTCCTTACTTCGATATTCAAAACAAGTTCTGGATTGTATAGATCAACTTTCAAGTTTGGGTTTGCATCTAAAACCACCCCACCTATTTGTGCATTAAGTTCCATTGATGGAAATGGAAAATTTTTGTCGGCACGTTTTGAAAACACCTTAAATGTTTTATAGCCGGACAAATCCATTGACTTTACGTAATTTTCGATGTTTTCAAGGGTTGTTGGAAATTCAACAGCTGACGTAACGCCAATAAGCCCAAACACTTCCTGCAATTTTTCAACAATCTCTTCTTCCTGCGTTTCGTCATAACCAGAAAGGACAAGACGGCCCTGCGTCTCCGTCACAACACATTTATAA
>CAKJYB010000040.1 GCA_918241715.1 Clostridiales bacterium | reverse complement strand
CATATAAGACCGGGTTGTGTCTTTGGTGATGATGTAAAGATTGGCTCATTTGTTGAAGTTAAAGCGTCATTTGTTGGAAACAACACAAAAATTCCTCATTTGACTTATGTAGGTGATGCTGAAATTGGTGAGAATGTTAATGTGGGATGTGGAGTTGTTTTTGCAAATTACAACGGAAAGGTTAAACAGAAATCAAAAATTGGCAACAATGTTTTTATAGGGTGTAATGTAAATATTGTGGCGCCAGTCGACATAGCGGACAACACATATATTTGTGCTGGGACGACTGTGACAAAAAACACAGAGGTTGGTGATTTTGTGATAGGGAGAGTTAGACAAGAAAATAAAAGAAGATGACATTTTTATGAAAAAATACTTGACAGAAAACGACATGATGCTATATAATGATACAGCATTCAGATACAAAACTTTCCCCGCTTTGTATTGGAATGTTTGATGGCTTGTAGCTCAGTCGGTTAGAGCACCACCCTGATAAGGTGGGGGTCGGTGGTTCGAGTCCACTCAAGCCAACCACATCACTCTTCGGAGTGATTTTTTTATTTAAAATGGTTTTATTTTGCCTTTTACTACTCTGTATTTTTGTTCGCAAAGGGAAAGCATGGGTTTGTCGCTGTTGCTGTCAGAAAAGCCTTTGTCAAAAGACGAAAAACCTTTTTCCTTGAGATATTTGATTTTGTCTTCTCCCTTGCAGTTGACAAATCCGGATTCAAATTTTCCGGTTTTAATGTTCATTTGAGATGCAATTATTGTTGCTTTTGGGTTTATTCTCTGCATCATTTCTTTAACCAAAAATTCTGGGGAGGCAGAACACACAACGTCGTCTTCTTGCATAGTTTCAAGATAATATTGAAAAACCCTGTTTTTGTTTTTGTCGCAAAATGCAGAAATCTCTTTTTTTGGATTTTTTATGTGTTTTAAAATCCCCAAAGTTTTCTCTTTGTAAGTTTTTGTGGAAATGATATGCAAACCTTTGCAGATGCTAAAAAAGGCCGAAACAAAGACATGAAAGAAGAGTTGGGGGTGTCTGCGTATGAGAAAAAAATAGAGACTGCTTGAACTCTCACCATCAAAAATTGTTTTATCAAAATCATATAAATTCATAGCATGATTTTACCATATCCAAAGACAAAAAGAAAACAAATTTCAAATAAAAAAAGACCTGATATTTCAGGCCTTTTGTTTTATTCTTGTTTGTTTTCTGTTTCAGTAGGTGTTGTTGGAGTTGCTGTTTGATTTTTTTCTTGGGAAGCATTTATTGTTCCAAAGATTCCTGCCAAGAGATAGAACAATTCTCCACACAAAACACTAAACACGATTACAACAATTTGTGGTGTTGAAATTTGAGGCTTTTTGTTGAGTGCTTTCAAGCCGTAAATTCCAACGATAATCATAACAATTGAGAATGCCAAAGCTATACATGCTGCCACAATTACAGGTGTTTGATATTTTAAAACCTTTGCAACGGTGTTTAACTCTTCGATTCCGTATTGTTGTGCAAATTTTGCAATCATATCTGGATATTTTTTCATAAGGAAATACCCAACGAACAAACCTACAGATGCAATAAAATTAAATATGTTCCAAATTATTGCAAGGATATACATTACTTTTGATGCTTTTTTCATTTTTCCTCCTTTATTCAAAAATATTATAACTTACTTTTGTCTTAAGAGTCAACAAAATTTCTGTTGACTTATGGCTGTAAAAATATTAGAATAATTTCATGATGGAAGATATTCAAAGCAAAGAGCTTACATTTAGATTGTCGAAATGTCGTGCAACACCTAATTTGTACAGGGCAAAATGTTTGTCGGGAAGCGATAATCTCGTTGGCTATGCAACCTTTAAATTGAAGGAAAGCTGTGTTGTGCTGTACAAGATCTGGGTTAAGCCAAAGTATAGAGAGATGCATATAGGAAAAACTCTTTTAGCGATTATGGAAGATTTTGCAAAAGAAAATAGAGTTTTTCGTGTTGAAGGGAAATTTTATCCATCAACAGATGGAGTAAGGCGTTTTTACGAGAAATGTGGATATGATGTGCCAAACAAGGAAAAGAGTTGGGAAAATTATGATAGGGATTGGACTTTGAGCAAGGATTTGCGAAGAGCTACAGATCTTACAACAGAGAGAACTATTGAAAGATAAAAAACTTGGCAAAACTTTGCCAAGTTTTTATTTTTCCATTCCGTCATCACCCTTGTTGTTGTTTTTTTGTGGAATCAAAGTTTCTCCAAAGCAATCTTCCCAGTCTGCAAGGAAGAAAGAAAAATTGAATCCATCATCATAATCTGGGTGGGTTGCTTGATAAACGTAGGAGTCTGCAAGCATGTTTCTCACAACATCACTACATTCATGGCATGCTTTTAGAAGTTGTGGCATTTGTTTTGGTTTTGTTTTTATGTTGTCAATCATGGAGTCGTCAACTTGTTCGAAGAAAGAAAAGTATTGATGTGTTCTTGATTCTTCATGTTCTTTGTCCATATAGCTGTCGTCAAGCTCTGAATAAAGTGCAACTTCGTCTTTAAAATCGCTGATTACCAAGGACCAGTTTTCTCTTGGATTGTGAACATAGTCCTTTTGATAAACATAATAACCAGAAAAATCATTTTTTCTTAAAACGATAAAAAACATCGGATTGTTTGGATTTTCTGACCCCTCATAAAAAGTTATCGCCATAGATTTCTCCTATACTAGAATTATAAAACGAAGACGGAGCAAAGTCAATAGCATTTTTTTTAAAAAACTTATTTCGGAAAAAGTTTTTATTGATTTTCTGACATTGTTCTGCTATAATATAATTACGCTAAAAAAGGACGAAAAGAATGAACGCTTATCAAATTACTGCATTAGTTTTTGCCGGAATATTTGTTGTTGGCTTGCTGATGCAAACATATAAAATTCACTTTTGGAAGTATGCAAACAGGCCACAAACACTTCTTCCATCTGCACCACAGGACAAAAAGTATGCCATACTTATTCCTGCAAGAGATGAGAGCAAGGTTATTCGTGGGCTTTTAGATGGAATTGCAAGACAGACATACAATCAAGACAACCTTGAAGCATTTGTGATTGTTGAAAGAAAAGATGACCCATCTGTAAGGATTTGCAGGGAATACAAAAACACACAGGCCTTTTGTTTGTCAAGAAGTCCCGGATCAAAAGGTGGCGCAATCAGAGCAACACTTCGCAACTTCAAGAAAAACGGCAGACATTTTGACGGATACTTTATAATTGATGCAGACAACATTCCAAAGGACGACTTTATTGAGCATATGCATAATGCACTTTGTGCTGGCAACGATGTTGTTTTGGGTGGAAGAATAAACAAAAAACCATCAGGGAATATGGTTGTTGTTGGAAGCACACTTACTTGGACATTTTTAAACACATTAAACAACAAATGTAGAAGTGAAAACGGAAAAAACATTCTTGTCCAAGGAAGTCCTCTTCTTATAGGGAAAAGACTTATTGAAGATTTTTGGGATTACGACTGGCCACTTACCGGAATGACCGAAGATTTGGAACTTGGTTATGAATGTAATCTGCACGATTTTAAATCTTTCTATTATGAATACGCACTTTGCTATGACGAACAACCAGACAACAGAAAGGCTGGCTGGAACCAAAGACTCAGATGGGTTAAAGGACACCATCAGGCAAACTTTAAATACATGAGAAAGTTTAAAAACACAAAGTGTAAATACAACGACGGAATTTACAAATACGATACACTGTTTTCACTTTTGGCACCACTTATCATAATTATCGATTGCGCATTGTTTGTTGTTGTGTCAGTGGTTATGTCAATTGTTTGGGCAATACAAAACAATCCACTTTGGGTTTATGCCGTTTTCGGTGCTGTGTTTGTGTTTGTTGGGATATATTTGATTTTGCTATTATGGACATTGTTTGGAATGCTTATTGAAAGAAAAAATCTTGGAATGACAAAAAGACAATGGGTTCAGGGTTTGTTTGGAGTTCCATTTTTCTACATACAATATATTCCAATTTACATCAAGTCATTGTTCTCAAAACACATCACTTGGACAAGGATAGAACACAAAGAAGAAGAGAAGAAAAACAAAAAATAACAATAGCAGCACCGATGGTGCTGTTTTTTGACGAAAAATGTAAAAAAAACATAAAAATAAAAAGATAAAATTTGTGTTTTATTTTGAAAAACACGCCAAGTTATAGTAAAATCAAAATAGGTAAAAGGAAAAACGTAGATGTGGCATGTTACACTTTATAATGTTCTGTTTTTAACAAACACGATTTTATTGTATATAATAGGAATACCTTTTTTCTTGCAATTTATCTATATGTTCTTGTGCTGGATACCAAAAAAGACTTGGCCAAAGACAGAAAAGAAAAACAAAATTTGCGTGATTATTCCTGCTCACAACGAAGAAGATGTCATTCACGACACGGTCAAGAGATTGTTTGACAGGCAGGACTATCCAAAAGATATGTTTGATGTTTATGTTGTTGCACACAACTGCACTGATAAAACGGCAGAAATGGCAAGAAAGGCTGGGGCAATCGTCTTTGAGCACAACGATCCAGACAAGAGCAAAGCAAGGGCTGCTTATGCCATGAAACATGGATACGAACAAATTTTGAAGACAGGCATTGAATATGCCTTTACAATCAGACTTGATGCAGACAATCACATAAACGACGAATTTTTCAGTTTAATGAATGATGCTTACAATGCTGGAGTGAAGATTGCAAGACCATACGAAAGCGCACTTAATATGACGCAAAACCAATTTACAAGAGCCTGTGGACTTTACTATACATTTGACAGCAGAATAAGCAGTCGTGTTAGGGAAAGACTTCATATTGACGCCCACGTAAACGGACCTGGTGCCATGACGGCGTTTGAAATAATCAAAAAGATTGGTGGCTATGACACAACAAGCATAACTGAAGACACAGAATTCAACTTTAAGCGTATGCTTGACGGATATAAGGCTCACTTTGTTGAAGATGCTGTTGTTTATGAAGATTTGCCAAGCACGTTTAAAGACACTCTTTCAAGAAACAAACGTATTGCAGCAGGAAACTTGAGATTGCTTGGAAAATACACTCCAATATTCTTGTGGAAGACGATTTCAAGACCGAACTTTTCGTTTTTGGAACAACTTTTGACATATATGTTCAACATTATTTGTGTGTTGTTCTGCACGTGGATTCCGGCGTTCTATATATACAATTTTGCTTACCTTTGGGGGCAAGGGTTGTATACAAATGCCATGACGGAAGCGGCAGGAATAAATGCTCCGGGACTTTACAATCAACTGATTTTGGTGGGAATAATCCTGCTTGTGCTGTTCTTTATTGCGGGAATAGGTCAAGGATTGCTTCTTGTTATGCTTGACTACAAAAAGTTGGGAGCAAAACGAAGAAGAGATCTTATAAGTGGGGCACTTCTCTTCCCAATGTTTACGGTTGTTTATTCAGTTACAATGGCACTTGGAGCCTTTTCAAAACCAACATGGACAAAAGTGCAAAGAAACAAAAAACAGCAAAATGCAATTATAAACGGCGCAGCAGTCAATGTTGCGTACGTTGAAAACGAAGATAAAACAAAAAAAGAAAAAGGAGAAAAGAAAAATGTTTAATTTAAAAGGTAGAGTAGCAGTAGTTACAGGAGCTTCTTCAGGGCTTGGGAAGCAGATGGCAAGAGCACTTGCAGAACAAGGCGCAAACGTTGTTGTTTTGGCAAGAAGAGTTGAAAGACTTGAAGAACTTAAAAAAGAACTTGAAAAGAAGAAAGTAAAGTGCCTTCCAATCAAGTGCGACGTAACAAACACTGAAGATATTGAAAATGCAGCAAAATTGACAGAAAAGACATTCAAAAAGGTGGATATTCTTATCAATTGTGCAGGTGCTTCAAAAGACAAGGGTGTGCTTGAAATGACAGACGAAGAATGGGATTTTACAATCGCAACAGACCTTACAAGTGTGTTTAAAATGACAAGAGCATTTGCAAACATTATGAAGAAGAAAAAATACGGAAGAGTTATAAATATTGCATCAATGTACGGACTTGTTGGAAACACAGCAATTTCAACAATTGCCTACCACTCATCAAAGGGTGGAGTTGTAAACTTTACAAGAGCAGCAGCTGCTGAACTTGCAAAATACAACATCACAGTAAATGCAATTTGCCCAGGATATTTTGAAACAGAACTTACAAAAGCTGTTTTGGATACACCTGACTTCCAAGCATATGCAAAGGCAACTGTTCCACTTCAAAGATATGGGAAAGAAGGGGAATTGAATGCTGCTGCAATCTTCCTTGCAAGCGATGAAGCAAGTTATGTAACAGGCACAATTTTGACGGTTGATGGTGGTTATACTTGCGTCTAATCTTGACAAAACAAAAACAGCACTTAGTGTGCTGTTTTTTCATTATTGAATTGTTGGTTTTGTAAGTAGGCCTGTTGTGGCTGTTTTGTAAATGGCACCACAGAATTTTTCTTTTCTTTGTGTTTTTGCACATAATAAAGCACAAGCCCAACAAGTTCGATAACCAAGACGACAACTTCTTCGATTGTCCCCAAAAGTGAATGATACAAAATCATATATGCAATCCAAAGGAAACTTCCAAAAACTGACGCCCATCTATAATAACAAACGCTGTTTTGCCAAAGTGCATAAGTTGTGTTGATTCCGGCAAAGATTGTCAATACGTCATACCATTTTCTGTAAGTCCAAATTCCACCACCAATAAACATAAGACTGAAGACAATCAGTGATGCGATATTGCTTTTCTTTCCTTTCTTTGCGTCATAATAGAACTGAATTCCACGGCCAATTGAGAAGCCGGCGATAATTGCACCCGAATATGCGTTTAAAAGGAGATAGTGCAAAGAATAGAAAGCATAGCCCAAAAGAGTGAAAAGAAGAATCAAATTTTTCTTTTTTACAAAAAAAGAAACAGAGACCAAAGTCGCTGCTATGATAGCCACAATTTGCGATATTATGTAGTTAGTTGTCCAAACGATTTCTCCCATGGTGTACAATTACATTATATTACACAAAAACAGCAAAATGTCAAAGGGTTTTTAAAAAAAAGTTTAAATATTTTAGAAAAACCTTTTCCCGTGAAACATTTGACAAGAAAGTAAATAAAAATTATCATAATAAAAAAAGGAAAAATATGAAAACAAAGAATTTTGTTGAAGAAATACACAAGGATAGAAGAAAATTCATAAAAGAAAACAAAAGCAAAGATCATGTTGTTGTTAAGGGTGAAAATTGCGTATTTATTTCTGCGCCACACGGAGTGAAGCAAACAAGGCTTGGCAAGACAAAGGTTGCAGAAATTGGAAGTTTGGCTCTTGCTTTAAGACTGCAAAAGGACACAAACTCTTATTTTATTGCAAAGACAAAAAACAATTTTGACGACGCAAATTTTGACGAACATAGTGCGTATAAATATGATGTTGCAAAATGTATAAAGGAAGAAGGCGTAAAGTATTTTGTTGACATGCACGGCCTTGCAGCAAATAGAGAGTGTGATGTAAACTTGGGTGTTCATTTTGGGATTAACACAGAAGTTGACGAATTGGCATTAAACGAACTTGAAGACCTTTTGAAAAACGAAGACCTTGTTGTTTGGATTGACAAACCTTTTATGGGGACAACAAGGACTTTGTCCGGTGGGGCAAAGAAAGCCTTTCCACATCTTTGGACAATTCAACTTGAAATAAACTGCAGTATAACAAACAATCCTGAAAACGAAGAAAAGTGCAGACGCCTTTACGAAGCGCTTAAACAATGGATAAAAAATAGAAAATAAAAACAGGCCGTGCCTGTTTTTTATTTTTCTTCGTTCTTTTTCTTTCTATGCTTAACCGGAAGAAAACACCATATTGTCCAAGTTACTTGAAGTGGAACGCCAGTCAAGAAGATGACCCATATGTTTTTTGAAAGGAATTGCAAATAAAAACTTGCAAGAACAGACCAAATAAACAGGGTCAACATGATAAAGTGCAAAGTCCTTTTTTTCCAGCAGAATGCAAAGGCAAACAAAATGATAAAAGAAGCTGGAAATGACCAAACAAACAAAACCCAATAAATTTTGTTATAATAGGTTTTGCATACAAAAAAGGCGATAATTGCCAAAAGCCAAACAAGAGATACAGCAAGGGTGCACCAGGCAAAAGCCTTTATTTTTTTTGTTCTTACATCGTTTTCGACTTGTTTAATGACATTTTCTTTAATCAAAAAAGAAAGTGGAACGTTGTAAAGGTTTGCGATGGCTTCAAGCGATTCAAGCGATGGGCAGATTTCTGCACGTTCCCATCTAGATACGGTGTTGTCGGAATAATTGAGCTTTTTTGCCATCTCCTGCTGTGTCCAATCTTTCTTTTTTCTAAGTGCAATCAAATTTTCTGCAACAATTTCTTTTATGTTTTTCATATTTGTATTATACCACACGGCTGTTTTTAAATCAAAGTAAAATACGAATGTTTAACAAACAATTCCCAGATAATGGGAAAGGGTTTTTGTCGATTCCCATTTGCCTATTTTAAGATGGTAATGTTTTTGATATAAAAAACTTTGATAAGTGGAATATTTTTGTAATAATAGCAATCGAAAACACAAAATAAAAGGAGAAAGCTATGACAAAAATAAACACAAAAGGCAAAACAGAAATTCCAATTTTCTTTGCGACGGACGACAACTATCTTCCGTTTTTGGACGTTACACTTGTTTCTCTTATAGAGAATGCTTCAAAGGATTATTTTTACAACATCTACGTTTTAAACACAGGTCTCAACGAATTTGGCAAGGCAAAGATTAGAAGGCGCAACTGCGAAAATGTTGCTATTCACTTTGTCAACGCTTCAAAATATATGGGAGACGTTCAGAAGAAGTTTAAAAACGTCTACCACTTCAGTTTGGCAACATACTACAGGTTGTTCATTCAAGGAATGTTTCCAGAATACAAAAAGATTTTGTATCTTGACTGCGATATTGCTGTTTTGGGAGACGTCTCCGAACTTTACAACATTGACCTTGAAGGAAACATGATTGCTGGTGTCAGAGAAGGGTTTATTTCCAAAACGAAAGAATTTGCAGAATACGCAGAAAAGGCTGTTGGCGTCTCTTCAAACGACTACGTAAACGCCGGAATTCTTGTGATTGACTTGGAAAAATTTAGAGAGCACAGAATTGAACAGAGATTTACTGAACTCTTGTGCACATACAACTTTGAAACAATTGATCCAGACCAAGCATACTTAAACTATTTTTGCAGAAACAAAATAAAGTTTTTGCCAACCGGCTGGAACAAGACACCAGCATATGACAAGTGGGAGGGAAAACTCAATATTGTTCACTACGCACTTGCAGAAAAACCATGGAACACAGATGTTCCTATGGGGGAATATTTCTGGCACTATGCAGAAAAGTCTTCTTTCTACAACAAGATTGTTTCAATCAAAGAGTCTTACACGGAAGAAGATAGATATGCAAAAGAAATGGCTGGGCTTGACATTTTGAAAAAAGCTCTTGAAATTGTTGATTCGGGAGAGTGTTTTTTACCAATTCTTGGACCTTGTGGAGAGTTTTAGTTATGGCAGAAAAGTCAGAGTATAGACAAAAAATTCTAAAAAGAATAAAGGAATACGAAAAGGCCGGAAGATGGAGTGAAGATGTTGAAGACGATCCACCAACGATAGAACTTTTGCCAAACAAAGTGGATTATCTAAACAGACGTTTGTCAAGTAAGATTGCAACGGCAGTTGTAAACCATTTTGGAAACAAGATGATTGACAAACTTATCAAGCAAAAACAACTTGTCATTGAAGATGTTGTTGGCATTGAGAATTTCACAAAACTTGAAGGTGGGGCAATTTTGACTTGCAACCACTTTCACCCATTTGACAATTTTGCCGTATGGAAAGTGATAAAAAAACACATGAAAGGAAATTTGTGGAAAGTTATCAGAGAAGGAAACTACACAAATCCACCTGCCGGATATGGAAAGTTTTTTAAACATTGCAACACACTTCCACTTTCTCAAAACAGGCAGACAATGATAAAATTTATGGAAGCCGTAAAAACACTTTTGGCAAACAAGCAAAAAATTTTGATTTATCCAGAGCAAAGTTTGTGGTGGAACTACAAAAAACCAAAGCCACTTCAAAGTGGGGCGTTTAAACTTGCAGTAAAAAATGATGTTCCAATTTTGCCAATTTTTATAACGATGAAAGACAGCGAAGTTTTGGACGGAGATGGATATCCCGTTCAGAAATACACTCTTCACTTTTTGGAGCCAATTTATCCAAATAAGGCTGTTTCAAAAAATGAAAGTGCAGAAGAAATGAAAAACAAAAACTACAACGATTGGGTTGAAGTTTACGAAAAAGTTTATAAGAGAAAACTTGAATATTAAAAGGAAGAAAAATGATACTTTATTTGTCTGTAATTATTTTTTCAATGATTGTTGTGTCAGTTTTCAACATTCTTTTTGGTTTGCAAATGCTGGACGTGCCATGGTGGTTTGTCATTGTGTGTGTTGTCCTGTGTGTGATTTATCAATTTGCTGTTGACGGATTTTTTGCAATTGTCATAAAAAAGACTCCGGACAGATGGTATGGAAAAGATAAGAAAATTTTTCAAGTTTCTGCATCCGAAATCAAATTTTTAAACTTTTTTAGGGTTAAAAAGTGGAAAGAAAAAGTGTGGGAACTTGGTGGACTTGGTGGGTTTAGAAAAAACAAAATCTTGGAGCCACAAAATCCAGAATATGTCGAAAAGTTTATCACAGAAACAAACAAGGGTGTTGTCATACACTGGATTGGCGTTTTCGTTGGCTACACAGCAATTGTTGCATTTCCGTTTAGGTTTGCATTGACAATCTGTTTGCCGATTGCTTTTGTAAACATGGTTTTAAACTTTTTGCCAATTATGGTGCTCAGATACAACATTCCAAAACTTTTGAAACTTCAAAAATTTTTAGACAGAAAAAAGGTGCAAAATGTTTAAAAATGTGTTATCATTAAGAGCATGCAAATAAAATACACTAGGAAGGATTTATGTTGAAAATTATTGTTGACTCAGGGGCAAGCATTAAGCCTGCAGAAGCAAAAAAATATGGGGTAGACATTTTGCCTATCAAAATTTTGATTGATGGAAAAGAATATTTAGATGGAGTTGATTTGACTTCTGAAGAATTTTACAAACTTCTTGCTTCAAAGAAATTTCCAAAGACGGCATTGCCAAATTTGGAAGATACACAAAAACTTGTAGAAAGTTATACATCAAAGGGCAATCAAGTTTTGATTATCACGATATCTTCAGAAATTTCTGGAGCAAACAATGCAATCAGACTTATGTTTGAAGAAAACAAAAACGTGCGTGTTGTTGATTCAAGGCTTGCTGTTGGGGGAATCAGACTTTTGGTTGAACAGGCAAACAGATATCTTGACAAAGATGTCGATTTTGTTGCAAAAAAAGTTGAAGAATTGATTCCGAAAGTAAAAATTTTGGCAATTCCTGAGACTTTGGAGTATCTTATGAAGGGTGGAAGATTGTCAAAGGCAGAGTGGCTTATTGGCACGGTTTTAAAAATCAAGCCAGTCATAACCTTTAAAGATGGAAAAGTCAGAGTTGAAGCAAAAAAGATTGGGCTTAAAAATGCCATGAATTATATCTTGCAAAAGACAGAAGAACTTGGAGTGGACGAAAGTTATCCCGTTGTTGCGTCTTACACTTTAAACGACAAAAACTTGCAAAATCTTATTGAAAACTCAAGCCTTAACAAAGACAACCTTGTTTATGACGATTTGTCATTTTCGATTGCAAGCCACTGGGGCGCAAATGCATTTGGGTTTATCTTTGTTACAAAATAGTTTTTGGGCATATATATAAAGAGAATAGTTGACAAAAACAGACCATAATTGATATTATTTGTATGTTGATTTGTCAACTTTTTTATTGAGACAAACGGAGAAGAAATAAATGCTAAAATTGCTGAGATATCTTAGAAAAAAAGACTATATGTTTATGATTGTAAGCATAGTCTTTATCGTTGTTCAGGTTTATTTAGAGTTGACGTTGCCAGATTATACGGCAAAGATAATTCAAGAACTCTACAAGATTGGCTCAGGCGTAAAACCGAGTGTTTCTGTTATTTTGAAAAATGGTGGAATTATGCTTGCCATGGCTTTTGGAAGTTTGGGTGCAGCGATTTTGGTGGGATTTTTTGTAACAATGATTTCTGCCGGACTTAGTTTTACACTCAGAGGCAAAATTTATGACAAGATTCAAGGGTTTTCTCTTCACGAAATAAACAGATTTTCAACAGCAAGTTTGATGACCAGAACGACAAACGACATAAGACAAGTTGCAATGGTTGTTTCAATGGGGGCATCGGCTCTTATCAAAGCGCCAATCATGGCGATATATGCAGTTATCAAAATTGTAAACAAGGGCTGGCAGTGGTCTCTTTCAACGGGAATTGTCCTTGCGATTTTGTCAATTTCAATCATAACAATCATGGCTGTTGTCATTCCAAAATTTAAAAAGATGCAAACTCTTATCGACAAGCTCAACAGAGTAACCAGAGAAAACTTGACCGGAATTAGAGTTGTCAGAGCATCAAATGCAGAAGATTTTCAGGAAGAGAAATTTAAAGAAACAAACACGGATCTTACAAAAACAAATCTCTTTATCGGAAAGATGCTTGCTTTGTTTGACCCTGTTATGACCATTCTTCTTTCTGGACTTTCACTTTCAATCTATTGGATTGGGGCATACATCGTAAAAGATGCTGTTTCGTTTAGCAACATGACGGTCTTTGTGTCTTATGCAATGCAAGTTGTCATGTCGTTTATCATGCTTATTGTTATCTTTATGCTTTTGCCAAGAGCCCTCGTTTCTGCAAAGAGAATAAACGAAGTTTTGGACACAGAAAACAAGATTGTTCCCGGCAACTATGTTGACGAATTTGACGGCACGGCAAGCGTTGTTTTTGAAAACGTTTCTTTTAAATATCCAGACGCAGAAGAATACGTTTTGCACGACATAAGTTTTACGGCAAACGAAGGAGAAACAATTGCCTTTATTGGTTCGACCGGAAGTGGAAAAAGCACGCTTATAAACCTTATTCCAAGATTGTATGACGCTACAGAAGGGAGAGTGCTTATTGATGGCGTTGACGTAAAAGACTATAGTCTTGAAACGTTAAACAAAAAAATTGGGTATGTCCCACAACGTGGAGTGCTCTTTAGTGGAAGCGTGAAAGATAATGTAAACTTTGGGGACAACAATGCCAGTGAAGAAGAAATCAAATCTGCCATAAGCACAGCACAGGCATCAAGTTTTGTAAGCAGAATGCCTGACGGGATTGACAGCATAATTTCTCAGGGAGGAACAAATGTTTCTGGTGGACAGAGACAGCGTCTTTCTATTGCAAGAGCAATTGCAAGAAAGCCGGAAATCTTTATTTTTGATGACAGCTTTTCTGCTCTTGACTACAAAACAGACAAAAAACTTAGAAGCGCACTCAAAAAAGACACTGCAAAAGTTACAAAATTTATTGTTGCGCAGAGAATTGGAACGATAAAGGAAGCGGACAAAATTATTGTTCTTGAAGCAGGAAACATGGTTGGAATTGGCACACATGAAGAGCTTTTGAAAAACTGCCCTGTTTACAGAGAAATTGCTCTTTCACAACTTTCAAAGGAGGAACTATAGTATGGCAAGACATATCAACAGAAAAAACGTTTCTTCTGAAAAGATGGAAAAGGGAACATTCAAAACATCAATGAAAAAACTTCTGCTTTATTGCAGAAAATATTGGGGCTGGCTGATTTTTGCCCTTGCACTTGGAATTGTTGGAGTTATAACTCAAATCATTGGCCCAAACAAGATCATGGACCTTACAAACGTCATTTCTGATGGATTGATTTATCACGCAGGAAACATTGATATTGCAGAAGTGACAAAAATATGTGTTTTGCTTGTTTGCCTGTATATTGTTGGGGCGCTGTTCAACTATTTCCAAAACTATATAACAACAATTGTTACGCAAAAAGTTGGTAGAAACTTAAGACGTGATATTTCTAAAAAAATAAACAAATTGCCACTTAATTATTTTGACAGCCATTTACACGGAGATGTTTTGAGCAGAGTAACAAACGACGTTGACACGGTTACACAAAGTTTAAGTGAAAGCGTTGGAAGTTTGTTTTCAAGTGGCTTGCTCTTTGTTGGCGTTTTGATTATGATGTTTATCACTGAGCCACTTATGGCACTTACGGTTATTGGTGCAACAATACTTGGATTTGCTCTTTCTTTGATATTCCTTACAAAATCACAAAAGTATTTCAACAAAGTGCAAGAACAAATGGGAGAACTTAACGCACACATTGAAGAAACATATTCTGGCCACAATGTTGTAAGACTTTTCAACGCAGAAGAAAACAGAAAAGAAGAGTTTACAAAAATCAACAAACAACTTCACAAATACGGCTGGCGTTCTAGATTCTTGTCTGGAGTTATGGGGCCAGTTATGGGATTTGTTGGAAACTTTGGCTATGTTGCAGTATGTATTGTCGGTGCACTTTTGGCAAGAAAACATGGGATTTCTTACTTTGGCGTGATAACAGCGTTTATGATTTATGTAAGATTGTTCTCAAGGCCACTTTCTTCAATAGCACAATCACTTACAAGTTTGCAATCGGCTTCTGCAGCAAGCAAGCGTGTGTTTGAGTTTTTGGAAGGAGAAGAGCAGGCAAGTGAAGAAGGAAAGCTTTCTGCACCTGCAAAAATTGAAGGAAACATCGACTTTGAGAACGTGCGCTTTGGATACAAGCCAGAAAAAATCATCATCAAAGACTTCTCTTGCAAGGTAAACGCTGGGCAAAAGATTGCCATAGTTGGCCCAACTGGTGCAGGAAAGACAACTCTTGTAAACCTTTTAATGAAATTTTATGAAACCAACTCTGGAGACATAAAAATTGATGGAATTTCGATTGGCGACATGAAAAGAGAAGCTGTCCATTCTTTGTTTGGAATGGTGCTTCAAGACACATGGTTGTTTGAAGGGACGATTATGGAAAATCTGAAATACAACAACAAAGACGTGTCAGACAAGAGAGTCTATCAGGTATGTAAGGCTGTTGGAATTGACCACTTTATTCAAACACTTTCAAAGGGCTACAACACAATTGTTGATGACACAATCAATCTTTCTGCAGGGCAAAAACAGCTTTTGACAATTGCAAGAACAATGATTGCTGACAGGCCGATGGTAATTTTGGACGAAGCGACAAGTTCGGTTGACACAAGAACAGAAATCCTTTTGCAACAGGCAATGGATAAGGCGATGGAAGGAAGAACGTCTTTTGTGATTGCGCACAGACTTTCAACAATCAAAAATGCCGACACAATTTTGGTTTTGAAAGATGGAGACATTGTTGAAAAAGGAAAACATGAAGATCTTCTTGCAAAGGGTGGCGCTTATGCCGAACTTTACAACAGCCAGTTTGAAGAAGAATAGCATATGGCGTTTGCGCTTAAGGGTGCAAGCGCTTTACTTTTTTTTTGCAAAATGATAAAATGTCTACATGAAATGTTTATATGTATACAATCCAACAAGTGGCAGACAAAACAATTCAAAAAACAAAGAATATATATTGTCCGAACTTGCAAAAAAATTTGAAGTAGTTGATTGCAAACCAACACAAAAAGCAGGAGATGCAGGAATCTTTGCCAGAGAAGCCTGTGGCGTCTATGACGTCTTTGTTGTTTCTGGTGGAGATGGCACAATGAACGAAGTAATCAACGCCATAGCAAATGTTGAAAACAGACCAAAAATTGGGTATATTCCAACCGGCACAACAAACGATTTGGCCCATTCACTCAGAATTCCAAAAAACATAAAAAAGGCCGTAAAAATCATTTTGGACGGACATTATGTTTCACACGATATTTTCAGGGCAAATGATAGATATGGCATTTACGTTTGTTGCTTTGGAGTGTTTACAAAGTCAAGTTATGCAACATCTCAAAAAGAAAAGAAAAAATTTGGAAGAATTGCATATTTTAAATATGGCATCAAAGAGATGTTTGCGTCAAAAGCCTTTCCGGTAAAATTGGAATATGAAGGCAAGGTGATTGAAAGCGATATTGCTCTTGGAATTATTGCAAACAGCAGATATGTTGCCGGTTACAAAATAAACAATTTGGCACGTTGCGACGACGGATTTGTAAACGTAATTTTGTTTAAGAACAGAAAGAAAAAAGTGTCATTCTTCTCATTTTTAAGAATTTTTAGGCTGTTCCTTTTTGGGCTTAAGAGTTTGAGAAACAACAAAAAGACAATCATTTTGAAATTGGACAAGTTTTCTATCACACTTCAAGATGACATAGTTGTAAATCTTGATGGTGAAAATGGTGGCACAGGAAAATTTGATTTTGAAGTGCTCAAACAACACGTTGATATTTTTGTGAAAGGTTAAAATGAAAAAACAAAGATTTAAAGAAACTGAAAATGTTGTAAAAACAAATGGCTATGCCTATGCGGTCATTTTCGTTATCTTTACGCTTTTGTTTGAAATGGTAAACTTTGCCACACTTGGAATAGGTCTTTTGCCAACAAGAATTGGTCTGGAACTTTCAGTGGTTTTAATTATTTGTGGCATTATTGTAATTACTCCAACAGAGTGGCTTAAAATCACAATCACAAGTTTGTTTTTGTTTGTTCAAGCAGTGCTAAACATAATCAATGCTTGCATTTACAAAAATTTATACAACATCACCACAATTGACATGCTCTTTGCTCGTGGTGGAGAAACAGGGGCAGTGTTTGAATTTGACATGCTAAATTTGCCAAGTTTAATTATCACACTTCTGTTGATTGGGCTTTATATTTTGGCAATTATTTTCGCCGTAAAACTCTTCCCTAAGATTGAAATCAAAAAGGGGGCAACGGCAATGATGTGTTTGCTTGTTGCAACATTCACAATTGAAGGAACAGGACTTTCATGCTACAACCTTTTCAACAACGCCTACACTGAAGAACAATCGTCAATTTATGCGTTTGAAAACGGGTATTATATGTATGGCTCCAACGCCATAAAGTTTTTGAATATGCAAAGATACGGCTTCTATGGGTTTTACATCAAAAGTCTGGAGCAGTATTTGGGTTATGCAGAGCCAATTTCTGAAACAGAACTTAAGGCGCTTAAAAAATTTGTGGAAGACGGAAAAGATTTTGAATATACAGGCTCCACATACAAAACCGAAAACGTGTCCGGAAAACTTGCTGGAGACAATCTTATTGTGATTATGATTGAAAGTGGAGAATGGTTTGGAATTGACCCAATTCTCACACCAACACTTTACGATTTTATGCACAACCAGTCAGTTTGTTTTTCAAACTTCTATTCAAGAAATCCAACAAACTTTAGCGAAGATATCTGCTTGTTGGGAAACACTCCAAACGACTATGCGCTTTCAAAAATCGTAAAGAATCCGGGAATTACCACTCCAACAAGTTTGCCAAACTTGTTTAAACAAAATGGTTATGAAAGCGTAAAATTCTTCCATGATTATCTTGGAACATTCTACAGCAGAAAAGATGTAAACACTTCAATCGGATTTGACGAAGTTTATGCTCTTGAAGACAGCACTCTTTACAATCCTAATGTAAAATTTGGAGAGTTTGTTGACGACGGAGATTTCATTGATGCGTGCAAAGAAGAGTTTATGCCGGCAGACAAGAGTTTTTTCAGTTTCTTTACAAGCGTTTCTATGCACGGCCCATACACAAAAGAAAACGAAAGATTTGCAGATTATTATGACCAAGTTGATTTAAAATACAACGATTTTTGCCAGTATGCTATGGACATGGATTTGGGATACACCTTGCCAGCGTTTGAAAGCAACGAATACAAAATCTTTAGAGAGTATAAGGCAAAGACGATGGCATTAGAAAACATGATAAATGTCATTTTGGACAGACTTGAAAACACAACAGACATACATGGAGACAAACTTATTGACACCACAACAATTGTTATGTTTGCGGACCACAACGCATATTATCAAGATCTTTCTTACAAGATTAAGGATATTGGAGAATATGACGACACAAACAAGGCTTACAACGTGCCAATGGTGATTTTTAACAAAAAACTTGTTGCAGAAGAAAACACAACATTCTGCAACACTTATGATTTGTATCCAACACTTTGTGATTTGTATGGGTTTAAGTTTAACAGAAATTTGGCACAGGGACATTCAATATTTGCAGAAGACATAAAGGACAGCGTATTTATTTCTTCAATGGCAAGCATTTTTGATGAAGATTATTATTCTCTTACACTCAGAAAAATCTACGATGTAAAGACGGGAGAACTTGAAGAGAGAGAATCGAAACTTAAAAAATTTAAAACAAATGTAAGCAACTTTTTAAAGAAACAGGCATACATTGAAACGTATTACAGAATAAACTATGAAAAGACAATTTCAGAAAGCACGTAAAAATTGCGTGTTTTCTTTTTTTTAACAAAGAGAGTGTGATATAATTTTTTCATGAGCAGAAAAAAGAAAAATTCTGTGCAAAACAGAGTTGAAAAAGTTGTAAAAGAACAATTTTCGAAATCTGTCGGTTTTCGAATTTTTATCATCGTCTTGGTGATTGCTGTTTTGCTTGGAGCATTTGCGTACTATTATTTTGTTTTGAGAAACAAAAACAAAGACACCGGCGAAGGCGTTTCTTATGAATGTAATGTTGCTTATCAAGATGCAAACATCTCCATTCACTTTTTGGAACTTGGAAATTCCAGCACGGGAGATTGCGTTTTCATAAAGACGCAAAACTACGACATTTTGATTGATTGTGGTTCGACACAATCAAGCACGCCAGTTGTTGCGCAATATCTAAATCAATATGTTAGTGATGGAAAACTTGAATATGTGATTATCACTCATGCCCACTCCGACCACTATTCTGGCTTTTGCCACACAAACTATGCCGACAGCATTTTTGGAAGATACACCTGTGAAACAATAATAACCTTTGCTGGCACAGAGTCAAACAAGACAACAAAAGCACAATACATAAGATACGAAAACAATTTAAGTCAGGCCAAAGCCGATGGCGCAAATCACTATACGGCTCTTGAATGTGTAAATGGGACAAACGGAGCACAACAAACTTACACAATTGGCGAAGAGATGAACTTCAAAATTTTGGATAGTTATTATTATGCAAATCCAGACGCAAGCAACGAAAACAACAATTCCGTTTGTGTGCTTTTTACAAATCACTCACAACACTATCTCTTTACAGGAGACTTGGAAGGGGAAGGAGAAGAAAAACTTGTGCAGAGAAATTCCTTGCCACAAGTGGAACTTTTCAAGGCAGGACATCATGGTTCTTACACGGCAAACTCTTCTGCACTTATGCAAGTTATAAGACCAAAAGTGGTTTGCGTTTGTTGCTGTGCAGGAAGTTCGGAATATACTCCAAAGAAAGAAAATCAATTTCCGGCGCAAGTTTTTATCAACAATGTTGCACCATATACAGACAGAGTTTATGTAACAACACTCTATGATGCCGAAGCAGATGGAAAGCATGTTTCGTTTAATGGAAACATCATGTTTTTGGCGACGGCAACCGATTGTGGAGTGAATTGCTCCAACAACAATTTCATTTTGAAAAGCACAAAATGGTTTAAAGAAAACAGGAATTGGCCGACAGGCTAAAAATCTGTTGACTTTTGTGCGCTTAAATGTTAATATAAGTCCAAGATAACGACGAAGGAAAAGTTTTGGAAAAAAGAATTTTACAGAGAGATAAGGAAGGCTGAGATCTTATCAAATTCTCCAAAGTGAGACACCTTTAGCAGTCTTAATTTAATACAAAGTGGTTGAAGATTCAACAAATTAGGTGGCACCGCGGACAAAACGTTCGTCCTAATGCAAAATTTTGCATTAGGTTTTTTTATTTTAAAAGGAGAGAGAAAAAATGAATATTGGAGAAATCAAACCGGGAAAAGTTGAAATTCAAGGGTGGATTGAAAACTTGAGAGACAAAAAGAACATGCAATTTATTGTTATCAGAGATTTGTCTGGAAAGATTCAAGTAACCGTTGTAAAAGAAGAAAAACCAGAGATTGCAGAGATATTTTCTCATGCAACACTTGAAAGCACGGTCAAAATTTCAGGACAGGCTGTTGCAAACGAATTTGTAAAACTTGGTGGAATAGAAATCATTCCAGAAAAAGTGGAGATTACAAGCCATGCAGAGCCATTTCCTATTGGACCTGAAAGTTCTATTGACCAAAGGCTTGATTATCGTTGGATAGACCTTAGAAGCCCAGAAAAAGCACTTATCTTTCAAGTTGAGACAATTTTAAATCAGGCGATGAGACAATGGTGTATTGACCATGGATTTATTGAAATTCACACACCAACTCTTATTGGTGCTTCAAGTGAAGGTGGTGCAGATGTGTTTGAAGTGAAATACTTTGACAAGAAGGCTTATCTTATTCAAAGTCCACAATTTTACAAGCAAATGGCAATGGCTGCAGGCTTTGAAAAGGTATTCATAAACACACCTGTTTTCAGAGCAGAAAAATCACACACCAAAAAGCACGCAACAGAGTTTTCTGGCTTTGACATCGAAATAAGTTATGTAAATTCTCAAGAAGATGTCATGAAAGTTCAAGAGCAAATTTTGGCCTATGCACTTAAACAAGTTTCAGAAAAATGTGGGCAGAAAGTTAAGGAGCTTTTGGGTGTTGACATCATCGTTCCAACACTTCCTTTCCCAAGAGTAAGCGTGAGAGAGGCATACAAGATTTTGAGAAATCTTGGACTTGACATAAAGGACGGAGATGACTTTACAACAGAGCAAGAAGTTGCTCTTTGCAAGTATATGGAAGAGAAAAATGGACATCAATTCTTCTTTGTAACAGAATATCCATCAAAGGTTAGAGCATTCTACACCATGGCAAAAGAAGACGAACCAGAATATTCAAAATCCTATGACCTTTACTTCAAAGATGTAGAACTTACTTCCGGAGCACAAAGAGAACACAGACCAGACATTTTGAAAAAACAAATTGAAGATAGGGGCATTGACACAACACCTATGACAGACTATATCAACTTCTTCAAAAATGGTTGCCCACCACATGGTGGTTTTGGTCTTGGACTTGACAGATTTTTGATGCTTCTTCTTGACTTGCCATCACTTAAAGAAGCGATGTATTTGTTCCGTGGTCCAGACAGATTGACTCCATAGTCAAAAAACAAAACAGGAGAGAAAAAATGAAAAGGATTGAAATAAGAGATTTATACAAGGCATATCAAAGTTACAAAGACAAGGAAATCACACTTTGTGGCTGGGCAAGAACAATCAGAGACAGCAAAAATATTGCCTTTATAGAACTCAACGATGGCGCTTTTAGAAGCGTTCAGATTGTTGTTGAAAGAGAAAAGACAAAAAACTATGACGACATTGTAAAAGAAAATGTTGGCACATCTTTTGTTGTTGTTGGAAAGGTTATAATAACTCCAGATGCTCCACAGCCATTTGAAATCAACGCAAAAAGCGTTGAAATTATGGGGTCATGTGCACTTGATTATCCACTTCAAAAGAAAAGACACACAATAGAGTTTTTGCGTACAATTCCAACAATCAGAGCAAGGGGAAATTTGTTTAACGCCGTTTATAGAATTCGTTCGGTTGCTGCTTTTGCAATCCACAAATTCTTCAACGAAAGAAACTTTGTTTACATTCACACACCAATCATCACAGCAAATGACTGCGAAGGTGCTGGAGAGATGTTTCAAGTTACAACACTTGATTTAGACAAACTTCCACTCAAGGACGGAAAAGTTGACTACAGCCAAGACTTCTTTGGCAAAAAAGTTGCACTCACCGTTTCTGGACAGATTCATGAAGAGCCACTTACACATGCCTTTGGAAAGACATACACCTTTGGCCCAACATTCAGAGCAGAAAACTCAAACACTTCACGTCATGCTGCAGAATTTTGGATGATGGAACCAGAACTTTGCTTCTGCGATTTAAACGAACTTATGGACAACGAAGAAGAACTTATCAAATATGTAATCAACTATGTTAAGACGGAATGTGTTGACGAACTTTCATTTTTAAACAAGTTTGTTGATCAAGGCCTTTTGGAAAGACTTGAAAATGTTGTTTCAAATGATTTTGTAAGACTTGACTATACAGACGCAATTGAACTCTTGCAAAAGAGTGGACAAAAATTTGTCTTCCCTGTAAAGTGGGGAATTGACCTACAATCAGAGCATGAAAGATATCTCACAGAAGAAGTTTTCAAAAAACCGGTATTTTTGAAGAACTATCCAAAAGAAATCAAGGCTTTCTATATGCGTCAAAATGACGATGGAAAAACGGTTGGGGCTGTTGACCTGCTTGTTCCGGGAATTGGCGAACTTATTGGTGGAAGCCAAAGAGAAGAAAGACTTGAAAAACTTTTGCAAAGAATGGACGAACTTGGGCTTAAGAGAGAAGACTACGCTTGGTATATTGACACAAGAAGATTTGGCACAACCACACACTCTGGTTATGGTGTGGGTTTTGAAAGATTGATTATGTATCTAACAGGCGTTGCAAACATCAGAGATGTTGAAATCTTCCCAAGAACGGTTGGGTCGATTATTGGATAAAAAAAAGAATGGCGTTTGAGCCATTCTTTTTTAACATTTTATTTTTCCTTTCATACAATGTTTTTGACGGCAAATGCCGTTTTAAAGGAGAAAATATGCCTTGCTGTTATAACCACCCAAGAATGATTTTTTGCCAGAGAATTATCACAAATTGCAGAAATGAAGTTGTAAATCCAACAATCACAAACACAA
>CAKJYB010000039.1 GCA_918241715.1 Clostridiales bacterium | reverse complement strand
ATGATATGATAGATTGTGGTTGTGCTAATGTGGCTCAGTTGGTAGAGCAGCTGATTCGTAATCAGCAGGTCGCGGGTTCAAGTCCCGCCATTAGCTCCAAATAAAAATTGTTTTGTGTCATGTCAACTTGAAAAACAAGTTTTGACTCAAACCACGCGACCGGTCGCGGGCTCAACCCTTGGCTGTGTGGTGTGCGTGGGTCGGCGATTGCTTTGCAATCTGGGACAAGTCCCGCCATTAGCCCCAAATAATAATTTTGCTTTGTCATGTCAATTTGAGACGTTTAAAAAAAGTAGGATTATTCCTACTCTTTTTTATTGAACATTTTTTCTGAAAGTTGCATTTTCAATATGTAAATTGTCAAATTCGTGTAGCTTTTTGAAAATCATTTTCATAAACTTTTCTCTGTTTATTGATTGAACAACTCTAAAGTATCCACGTTTGTCGTAGTGCCCAACGGTTGAACCAATGTTTACTTCGGTGTCCACATCTATAAAAGCCCTTTTAAATTTGTAAAGCTCTGGGTGTGTGATGGAATAAATTGCCGACAAATCGCAGTTTGCAAGGATTTTGTCTGGATAGTCTGGCTCCCAATATTCTTCCAAAGTTTTTGCCAAATATCTGCCGACGTCGTTTATTCTTTTGAGTTCTTCAAATTGGTTTTCGTCAAAAAAGACCACGTCTCTTCCAAACTTTGAAGGGCACATAATAACAGGGATTCTGCTGTTTATGGTGTCTCTAAATGAGTTGGCGTCTGTTCTGATGTTGAATGATTTGTGGTTTGGATTTGTTTTGATTCCATCAAGTGATGCTCCCATCATAACAATATTTTTTACAAGTTTTTTTGCGTCTGGGTGCTTTCTCAAAAGGTATGCAAAGTTTGTGTGTGGACCAAGAATCACCATTGTTATTTTGTGTGGGTATTTTTTAAGAACACGATACATCGCTTCTGCACAATCTATTTGCATAGGTTTGTGGTGGGTCGTTTTTGGGGGAATGTAGTTTCCAAGACCTTGATCACCATGCAAAAAATAAGCATATTCGTCAGAATCGCTTAATCTTTGTCTATATCCGTTGACAACAGGTATATCACGATTGAAAATGTCCAAAAGATGACACATGTTTCTTGATGCAAGTGGAACGTGAATGTTTCCAGCACTAACTGTGATGAGTTTTATGTCAAATTGTGGGTCATTAAGTGCAAATACCAATGCTGTGGAGTCGTCAACGCCGGGATCCGTGTCTATTATGACTTTATATTTCTTCATGCATTCTCCAAAGTTTGTCTGTAATCTTTTTTAGTATACTTTTTTTATCGAAAAAAAGCAAAAGATTTTTATGTCAACTTATTTTTTGTTAAAAAATTTTACTTTTAACACAATATATGGTATGATGAACATATGAGTAGCAAAGGAATTAAAGTTTTTAAAATTGTTGGTTCTATCATCTTCTCAATCCTTATTCTTGGTGGATTTGGATATTTGTTGTGGAAAGGAGAGCCATTAGATAAAAGATATTTGGCATTGGCAACAACATGTCTGCCTTTCTTGTTTGCGCTTGTTTTTATTGGAAAAAACTGGAAGAGAGTTTTCTTGACACTTGGGCTTGGTGCCTATGGCGCTGCATTCTACTTTATGGGATTTGCAGAAAACTGCACAACTGACAAAAACAAGATGATTGGGCTTTATATTTTGTGTGGAGCACAATTCTTCTTCTTGATTTACACATTGTTTTTGTCCGGTGGAAATGGTGGGAGAGTTGTAAACTTGGCTGTAAGAGTTGCACTTTGTCTTATCGCATATCTTATTTTGCCAAAATATATCACTTTGACAAATATGCAGATGGTTGCACTTTTGATGTGCATCAACTTGCTTATCACAATGCTGATAACAATCGTTCACATCAAAACAGAATGGCTGACGTTTGTTGGAATGTTTGTTTTGCTTGTCTGCCACGTCTATGTTGGCTTCATGAATGGTGGGCTTGAGATTTTGAAAATAACAAACGCAAAATTTATTGACTTCTTAACAAAACGTGATTGGGCAAAGTATGCTTATGTGCCATCGTTGTACTTGATTGCTCTCTCATCTGTTTTTGCAAAAAAGAAAGAAAAATAAAATCGGTTTAAAGCCGATTTTTTATTGTGATAAACGGGTTTTTCTTGACTTGTTTATCTTTTTTTTGTTAGAATATTTTAGTAATTAGGAGCTATTATGGATTTTGTTGCTATAGAGAAAAAGTGGAACGAAAAATGGGAGAAAGACAACCTTTACAAATTTGACGAAAACAAACTTGACAAAAAATTCTATTTGCTTGAAATGTTTTCTTATCCAAGTGCAGCAAGTTTGCATTTGGGGCATTGGTGGAACTTTGGTCTTTCTGACAGCTTTGGAAGATTTAAAAGATTGCAGGGCTACAACGTCTTTCAACCTATGGGTTTTGACGCTTTTGGTCTTCCTGCAGAAAACTACGCTTTGAAAACCGGAATTCACCCAGAAGATAGCACCAGAAGAAACATCTCTTTGATGGAAAAACAACTCAAAGACTTGGGCGCAACTTTCAATTGGGAATATGAACTTATAACTTGCGATCCAGAATATTATAGATGGACACAATGGATTTTTGTTCAGCTTTTCAAAAAGGGGCTTGCTTATCAAAAGGAAGCACCTGTAAATTTCTGCCCAAAATGCAACACAATCATCGCAAACGAACAAGTTGTCAATGGTCATTGTGAAAGATGCGAAAGTGAAGTTCAGCATAAAAATATGCGTCAATGGTTCTTTAAAATAACAGAATATGCAGACAGACTTTTAAGTGGTCTTGACAAACTTGATTGGCCAGAAAAAACAAAGATTTTGCAGAGAAATTGGATTGGAAAAAGTGTTGGGGCAGAAGTAGATTTCTATACAGAAGATGGGCTTAAACTTACCGTGTTTACGTCAAGAGCCGACACTCTTTTCGGTGTTTCTTTCCTTGTTATTGCACCAGAAAACAAACTGACTGAAAAACTTATCAAAAAGGAAAACAGAAAGGCTGTTGAAGAATATATTGCACAGGCAGCAAAGAAAGACGAGATTGAAAGAACAAGCACAACCACACCAAAAACAGGGGTGTTTACAGGAAGTTATGTGATAAACCCACTCACAAACGAAAAGGTGCCTGTGTTTGTTGCTGATTATGTTATTTCAACTTATGCAACGGGAATTGTTATGGGTGTTGGTGCTCATGACGAAAGAGACTTTGACTTTGCAAAGAAATATGGCCTTGAAATCAGACGTGTTATAAACGACAAAAATGGAAAAGAACAACCACTTCCATTCACAGAATATGGTGTGCTTTGCAACAGCGCAGAGTTTGATGGCCTTACTTCAGCAGAAGCAAGAACAAAGATTGTTGAAAAACTTGAAAAAATCGGAAAGGGCAGATTTAAAACAAACTATAGATTGCGTGATTGGTCTGTTGCTAGACAGAGATATTGGGGCTGTCCAATCCCTATTATTCATTGTCAGCATTGTGGCGCTGTGCCAGTGCCAGAAAAAGATTTGCCGGTGATTTTGCCACATATTTCTGACTATAAGCCGGAAGGTGAAGGGCCACTTGGAAAGTGTGATGAATTTATGAACACCACCTGTCCTGTATGTGGAAGAAAGGCAAGAAGAGAAGCCGACACAATGGACACATTTGTTGACTCTTCTTTCTATATGATAAGATACCCAGAATCCAACCACAACAACACGTGTTTGGCCGACAAAAAACATGCAAACGCAATGCTTCCAGTTGACTGCTATGTTGGTGGGGTTGAACATGCAACAGGGCATTTGCTTTATTCAAGATTTATCACCAAATTCTTGCATGATTTGGGCGTGATTGACTTTGATGAGCCGGCAAAAAGACTTATTCACCAAGGAATGATTCTTGGCCCAGACGGAAGAAAAATGAGCAAGAGAAACGGCTCTAAGACTGCAGACGATTATGTAAAAGAATTTGGCAGTGATGCACTTAGATTGCACATGATGTTTTCTT
Organism: Clostridiales bacterium; assembly: GCA_918241715.1. Lineage (GTDB taxonomy): Bacteria > Bacillota > Clostridia > Christensenellales > UBA1242 > Caccovivens. The sequence goes on along the minus strand of CAKJYB010000039.1, from coordinate 7,702 downwards.
TGAAGTACATTGAAGGTGGTCCTTGGTCTGACGATGGCATCAAGCACATGAAAGCCTTTATGGAAAGAATCGAAAGAATCTGCACAAAGTGGGCAGGACTTTCAGGGAAATCTGCACCACAAACAAAGGCAGAAAAGGACTTGGAATTTGCGCTTAATAAGGCACTTAAAGACGTTGCAGAAAACATGGAAAGTTTCAGCTTTAATGTTGCTGTGGCAAGACTTATGGAACTTGTAAATGCAATGTATAAATACGACACAATCGAAGAAAAAAATATTGCACTTTGCAAGCAAACAATGAAAGACCTTTTGATAATGCTTGCACCTATGGCACCACATTTTGCAGAAGAGATGTGGGAGAGTGTTGGAGAAAAGTATTCAATCCACAATCAAAGGTATCCACAATTTGACGAGTCAAAGCTTCAACAAGACGCCATTGAAATTGCCGTTCAGGTAAACAGCAAGATTGTTGTGAGAATGGATATTCCAACAAACGCAACAAACGAAGAGATTGTTTCTGTTGTAAAGAAAAACGAAAAAGTTTCTGCTGTGCTTGCAGGAAAAAGTGTTGTAAAGGAAATTGTTGTTCCTGGCAGAATTGTAAATCTTATTGTTAAGTAAATATTTTGGATAAAAAAAAGGAAGTCAACTGACTTCCTTTTTATATGTTATGTTATTATTCGTTTTCGCCGTTTTCTTCAACTTCGTCTGAAACTGGGGCAACAACATCATTCAATTTCTTGTCTTCTTTTGCTTCAAGAATGTTTTTGTAAACGATGTCTACCATGTTCTTTGCAACAGCAAGTGAGCTTTCATTTTCAAGTTCGATTGTGATAGGCTTTTCTTTAATCTTGATTGATTTTTCTGCAAGTGAGTAGTTTTTGAGTTCTGAGCTTCCTGCCATGAACTTACATACAAGTTTTTCTCTCAAGAATTTAAGTTCAAGAAGTCTAAGTCTTCCAATCTTAACCATAACGTGTGAGTTGGATTCCATTGTCTTAGTTTCTTCTTTTGCTTGTGCATATTCCAAGATTTCGTTGTAAAGTGCAAGAATTTCTTCTGGAACTTTTGCAAGTTGTTCTGCAAATGTTTCTTTTGGTCCTTTTGTGAAGATAACGCCTTCAACCTTTGCTTCTTCTGTTTCTTCAGCTGGTTCTTCTTCAACTGGTGTTTCTTCAACAGGAGCTTCTTCTTCGGCTGGAGCTTCTTCAACAGGAGCTTCTTCTGTTTCTTCAACAGGTTGTTCTTCAGCTGGTGCTTCTTCAGTTGTTTCTTCAACAACTACTTCTTCTGCTTCTACAGGGGCATCAAGAACAAGAACGTCGTCATCTTTTTCTTCTTGTTTTTCTTCTGCAACTGCAGCAACATTTTCTTCTGTGTTTTCAGATTTCTTTGAAAGACCTACAATGATAAGTCCGATTGCAACTGCAACAACAAGGAATGCGATTGCTGTGATGAATGCATAGAGCAATGCTTTTCCAACTTCAAAGTTTGTAACATTGAAGATCAAGTACATCCAGCAGAACACTGTTACGGTTGGCAAGATGTATTCAACGATTGTTGCTACGAGACCATTTTCGCCTCTATGTCTTACGTAGTAGATGAATGCTGCAAGTGTTACAATCGTGAAGATGATTGCAAGAACAAATGCTGTGTATCCTTCTGCTGTAAGGTTGTTGAAATTGATTCCACTTTGTTTTAATAACATATTTTTACCTCCAATATACCCAAATATTACCACACTGGAATTCATTTGTCAATACTCATATTTTAAAAAATTGTGTTTTTTTGAATAAAATTCTTTAAAAAATTGCAAATTGAATATATTTTATATATAATAATAGAGAAATGAGTAAGAGATATAAACTTATTTTTAGTGCAATTTTGGTGGTTTTTGTTGCAATCGTTGCCGGCGCTTGCTTTGTTTTTTTTGGCAACGACGAAATAAAAGTTGTTCCAAACTCTCTTTCTGTCGAAAAAATTGACGGGAAGTTTTATCTTGTTGCAGAGTATAACGCAAACTATCAATATCGTTTTTCAATAGAAAAAAAGATTGACAACGCTTATTATCTTGTTGACAACGTTAAAAATGACACAAACAGCCTTAATCTTTCAGAACAAAACATAACAATCAATGCGGGAGATCAATATCGTTTTTCTGTATGCTACACCACCAAAAATGATCTTGACGGGAAAAAGTCTCAATCTATTCAGTGGCAACCAACATGGAGTTTGAATGCAGTTGACAAAAACAGCATAGAAATTGACGAAAACAACATTATGACGTGGAACAGCGTTTATTTGGCTAACAGCTATGAGCTTGTTATCATTGACGACTTTGGTGGCTCAAACAGACAAATTGTAAACGAAGCAGAGTTTAATCTTTCACCTTTAAGAACAGGGCACTATAACATTTACATCAGAGCCATGAATTCTGAAAACCAATATCTTACAGAATCAATTGCCATTTGCAAAAGTGTTGTTAGACAGGGGACCAACGTTATATTAGATGCAACTTATGCCGATGGTGTTCTTGAAATGATAATGACGCAAAATGCAACAAAATTTGAAATTGAAATTGATGGCGTTGTTGTTGCGCAGTTTACAACAGAGCCTGCAGACGAAGTTAGTGATGTATATAATGTTGTGATTGAAAATGCATCTTATGTTCTTGCTGACGTTGACTTTTCAACACAACAAGTGAAAGTTAGGTCGTTGGATTGTGAATATATTTCAAGGAGCCAACACGTCGGAGTTCATATAGTTTAAAACAGGGGAGACCCTGTTTTTATATTTTTATTTTTTTTGCTCAAAATAGAATTGTGGACGTTGAAAAGTGTTTAAGTGGCATTTTAAAAGACCTAAACAATTCTGTTGATGTTGCAACAAGAAGTCTTGACATTTGTGGTGTCAAGATTGGTTTTGTCTATCTTAAAAGCATGACAGATGTAAAACTCTTTTCTGACAATATTTTTAATCCGATTTCAAATTTTGATGGAAAAATTGATTTTTGTGTGATAAAAAAGTTGATTCAAACAAATGATATTTCTTCATGTAAAAAGCAGGAAGTTTTGGACAAAATTTTGTGTGGAGTGGTTGTGATTGTCCTTTCAAACTCCGACAAATTTTTGTGCGTTGACATTCAATCTTTTTTGACAAGGCCACCAACAGAGCCACCTACTTCGCCGGTCATTATGGGACCAAGGGAAGGTTTTACTGAAGACATAAAGACAAACATATCCCTTTTGAGAAGAAGATTTCACACAGAAAATCTTGTGCTTAAAGAAATGGAAGTGGGGCAGACGTCAAAGACAAAAATTGTGATTTCTTATCTCAAAAATGTGGCCGATGACAAGATTGTAAAGAAGATTGAAAAGAAGCTTTCTGGAATCAAAATTGATGGAATTTTGGACTCTTATTATTTGATTACTTTGTTGTCTGACCGGCCAAATTCAATTTTAAAACAGGTTGGGTGTGCAGAGAAGCCGGACATAATTTGCGCCAAGATTCTAGAAGGAAGAGTGGCAATCTTGGTGGACAATTCTCCAATCGTTTTGACCATTCCATTTTTGTTTTTGGAAGATGTGCAAAACAGCAACGATTATTACACTAACTACATATACGCAAGTTTTGTGAGATGGATAAGGGTTCTTGCACTTTTTGTTGCTGTGCTTGGGCCGGGTTTTTATATTGCGTTGGAGCTTTTTCACATAAATGTCTTGCCCATAAAATACCTTATCACTATTGCAGATGCAACACAGCAAATTCCGTTTACGCCGTTTATTGAAATCTTGTTTGTCTATGTTCTATTTCAAATTTTGTATGAAGTCAGTTTGAGATTGCCAAGCTATTTGGGGCTTGCAACGTCAATTGTTGGGGCTCTTATTTTGGGAGACACAGGTGTAAAAGCTGGGCTTATTTCTCCACCAACGGTTATCGTTGTTGCTATTGCAAAAATTATGCTGTATGCCATTCCAGAACAAAGTGCACAAATAAACATCTTTCAATTTGTGTTTTTGATTTTGGGTGCTTCGCTTGGAGTGTTTGGTTTGGTTGGTGGAACAATCTATGTTTTTTCTTATGCCAACACATTAGAAAATTACGAAGCGCCATACCTTGCACCTTTTGCTCCGTTTATTTTGTCCGACAACAAAGATGGACTTTTTAAAGTTCCGATATCGGCCATGAACGAATTGCCAAAGTCAATCAAAAACGAATTGCAGGAGAGAACAGATGCTTAGACGTGATGACAAAATATCAGCATGGCAAACTGGAATTTTGATTTTTGTTTTGATGTTTGCAAACAAGGTTTTGGTTTTGCCGTCTCTTGTTGAAGGAAAGGCAAAATGGGAAGTCATTTTGATTTTTGGCTTGCTGTTTTCTTTTGAAAGCATGCTTCTTGCAGTCTTTTATTTTGTCAAAAAAAGAAATCCGGAAACAAGTTTTTTCGAACTTTTGAAAAATAGGTTTGGAAACGTTTTTTTGATTTCGGTGTGCATTTTTTTGTTTTTTTACTTCTTTTCTAAATCAGTTTTTTTGTATAGCATCATAAGAGTCTTTCTTAGAAGTGTCATGTACAGAAAGTGTGCAAACATTTTGTTTGTTGTCTGCCTTTTGCCTGTTGTAAACTTTGTTGCTTATGCCGGAGTAAGAAGTTTTGGCCGAACTCTTCAAATCTTTTTTCCTATCCTGTTTTTTGCGATTTTGGGCTGTTTGATTGTTGGTGTTTTGGCGTCAAAAAACGACTTGATTTTTTATGGCTTGGATTTTAAATCTTTTGCATTAAATGCTTTTAAATATTCAGGGGCTTTTGGAGATATGGCCTTTTTGTTTTTGATTATGGACAAAATAAAAATCAAAAAATCACAATGGAAAGTGGTTTTTTCGTTGTCGGCTGTTGGAATGGCTTTTGTTGTTGCAGTTTGTGTGGTTTTTGTTTTTACCTATTCTTCAACTGCCTTTTTACACCCTTTTGCTTTTTTTGAGTTGTTGAGTTTTGTAAAAGAATATGAAGGACTTGGCAGGCTTGACATAATACCTGTTTTGGTGATTATGTTTTTGACCTATTTTCAGATGGCTGTTTATTTTAAGGCCATGCTTTTGACGATGGAAAATGTTTTTGTAAAGACAGACGAAAAATATTTTGTTGGATTTGTTGATGTGATGTTTGTTTTGGTGGTTTCGGTCTTTCTTACAAATCTGTCAACAACGCTTTGGTTTGTGCAACATGTATTGTCAGTTTTTTCGATTGCCGTTTTCGTCCTTTTGCCTTTTATTTCAATTTGTCTTAAAAGGAGAGAATAGGCATGAAAAATTTTTTGAAAAGCACAATCAAAAATCCGATTATCATTGTCTTTGTTTTTATCTCTGTTGTGTTTGGCTTTACTGCTCTTGGGCGATCAAGTCAGGTGGAAGAATATTCCATTGTGATTGGTGTCGGCATTGACAAGAGTGAAAGTGCAGAGTTTAAATATGACGTCTCTTTGTTGACATTTGTCCCGATTGCCGATCAGAATTTTAGTGAAACTTACAATGTTGTTTATTCAAAAGGAAACAGCCTTGCAAGTGCCATAGACAGCGCCGATTTGTATCTTGGAAGAGAGATAAGATTTGCCCACATAAAGACGATTGTGCTGGGCAGTGAACTTTTAAAGCAGGGAGAAGACGTTTCGACGCTTTTAGATTTTTTGGCAAGAGAGAATGATGTCTCTGCAAGCACAAGAATTGTTGTGTCAAAGGGAAAAGCTGGGGAGTTTATGGATATGGCGAAGAAACTTGACAGCTCAAGTTCTACAAAGATAAGTCAAATCGTGTCAATAAACAAAGAAGAGCTTTACAGCATGGAAAGCACGTTGGAAAAATTCTATAGAGACTATTTTGGAGAGACGAAAGTTTCTCTTTTGCCTGTTTTTGAAGTCGACGACAAGGTTGGAATAAATCCGTCAACACAAACACAGCAAAGTGGTGGGGCTACGCAACAATCTGAAAAGGAGAAAAAACTTATTGTAAACACCGGCACAGCGTTTGTTTTGAAAGACGGCAAATATGCCTTTGAAATGGGAAAAGAAGACTTAAAGAATACAAACATGCTGTGTGCAAACTTTAAAAAGGGGATTTTGAAAGTTGAAGATTTTGATGGAGAACAATACAAAGATGTTGACATGACTTTTGAAATCTATGGTTTGAAAGTCAAAAAGAAAGTGGAATTTGAAAACGGGATTCCGGTGATTTTGATGAATTTGAGTATAGAGCTTGTGCCATCTGAAATAAACTATAAAAACGGAATGGTGGCAAAGAATTCTGACATAAAAAGGTTTGGAAAGAAAGATTGCAAACAAATAGAAAATGCAATAAAAAAAGACATATCAAAAGCTCTTGCGTTGGTCAAGGAAAAAAAGATAGATGTCGCAAATTTTTACACACTTCTATACAACGGAGACAGGGGCAAATTTAAAAAATATTTACAAAACTTTGAAAGAAAAGAAGACTTTTTGGAAGGGGTCGTTGTCAAGGCTAAAGTCAACGTTAGGTTTAGATAATTTCTGCCTTTTTCTGTGATTTTAGACATAAAATTTTTTGGAAGTTGTGAAGTTTTGTTGTTTTATTTGTTTCTTTATGGTATGATATAAAATAGTTATAAATATATAAGGAGAACTTATGAACGAAAAGAAACAGAGCAAATTTAGATTGGTTTATGTTTTTGCAATACTTGCTGTGGCACTTTTGGTGGCTCTTTTGTTTGTTGACTTTGGAAACAACGGAAAAGAACTTTCATTGAGTGAAGGAACAGAACTTCTTAATGGAAACTATTTGGAAGGTGGAACAACACTTCAAACACCAAAATATGTTGTATTTAAAAATGGCAAGTGCTATGTTATTGTTGACGGAACAAAATATAACGAAAAGCAAGTGCCAACATATTCTGATTATTACTTCAGCTACAACGCATCAACAGACTACAAAGATTTGAAAGATGTATGTTTGGCAAAAGGACTTAAATTCGATTGGCATAAGGCTGGAATAAATGCTTGGGATATTATCACACCAGTTTTGTATATTGGATTTACAATCTTCTTGTTCGTCATGTTGTTTAGAATGATTGGTGGTGCAAACAAGGGCGCCATGAACTTTGGAAAAACAAAGATTAAGTCCTATACAATTGCAAAAGTTGGATTTGGCGACATCGCCGGAATGGACGAAGAAAAGGCAGAACTTCAAGAAATTGTTGAATTTTTGAGAAATCCAAGAAAGTTTACAGACCTTGGTGCAAGAATTCCTAAGGGAGTGCTTTTGATTGGCCAACCGGGAACAGGAAAAACTCTTCTTGCAAGAGCTGTTGCAGGAGAGAGCAAAGTGCCATTTATTTCTATAAGTGGGTCAGACTTTGTTGAAATGTTTGTTGGTGTTGGTGCATCAAGAGTTAGAGATTTGTTTGAACAAGCAAAAAAGAACAAGCCATGCATCGTGTTTATTGATGAAATCGATGCTGTGGGACGTCAACGTGGTGCCGGACTTGGTGGTGGAAACGACGAAAGAGAACAAACCTTAAACCAACTTCTTGTTGAGATGGACGGATTTGAATCAAACGAAGGTATTATCGTTTTGGCCGCAACCAACAGAAGCGACGTTTTGGACCCAGCTCTTATGAGACCAGGTCGTTTTGACAGACAAGTTTATGTTCATGTTCCTGACGTAAAGGGCAG
>CAKJYB010000038.1 GCA_918241715.1 Clostridiales bacterium | reverse complement strand
CTGTAAGGTTAATATTAGCGCATCTTACACTTGATGCTTTTTGTTTTCCTGAACTCGATAACTAACATTGACTTTTGTTCTTAATAACTTCGTAAAGTTTGTTGTTTGATTCTGTCAACTATTTAATTTTCATGGATCTTGCTGACCTGTTTTATTTGGTGTCAGCATTGGTATTTTACTATAGAATCAAATAAAATGTCAACACTTTTTGTAAAAAATTTTGCTTTTTTTCTACTTTTTTAGGCACTTTTCTAACAACGTAGCCGGGTGTTCGTGGCATAATTGGCAAAAAACAAAAAAAACAGCCAAAAAGCTGTCTTTTAAGTCAGATTTATTTCTTTGCTCTAATCTTTGCCAAGCAGAACTTTACACTTTCTTCAAGACTCTTATTTGTTGTGTCAACCAAAATGGAATCTTTCACCATTTTAAGTGCTCCATGCTCTCTGTTTACATCTGCATAATCTCTTGCCTTGATTTCTTTTAAAACATCAGCAAAGTTTACGTCATTTCCAAGAGCCTTTTGTTGTTCAAAGCGTCTTTTTGCTCTTACTTTTTCGTCTGCATTACAGAAGAATTTGAAATCGGCATTTGGCAAAACGTGGCTTCCTATATCTCTGCCTTCCATAACAAGATTGTGGTTTCTTGCAAATGCCCTTTCAATCTTCAAAACCTTGTCTCTTATGCAAGTGAATGGAGATATTTTTGCAGAAAGTGCACTGATATGCTCTGTTCTAAGCCCAGAAGTGTAGTCAATTCCGTTTACCAAAACATGTTCTGTTCCAGCAATAAAATCAACTTGAATATTGATTTGTTCTGCAAACTTTTCAATATAATTTTCGTTTATTTTCTTTTCGTCAAATTTCATGTAGTCAAACGCACAAGCCACACCACGATAAACTGCCCCAACGTCAAAGACGTCATATCCAAGTTCGTGAGCCAAAGCCCTTGCAAGCGTGCTTTTCCCACTGCATACATAACCATCAATAGCAATGTTTATATACTTTTTCTTCTTCATTTTTTTGTTTATAATCTCCAAGCAATATTCGCAAGTTTGATCCAAATCCATCTCAGTATTGTCAACAATGACGCTTTCGTTTGTTGGTCTAAGGAAGAGTTGTCCGTTGTTTAAGTCTCTTTCGTCTCTTTCTCTCAAGTCTTCCAAAACCTTTTTCAGCGTCACATTTTTTTCTTTAAGTTTGAGTTGTTCGTATCTTCTTTGTGCTCTAACTTTTTCGTTTGCAGTCAAGAAGATTTTTACATCGGCATTTGGCATAACAACACTGCCGATATCCCTGCCCTCCATAATGCAGTTGTTTTCACAAGCAAAGTTTTGTGCAATAACAAGATATTTTGCTCTAAGTTCTTTAAAAACAGAAATCTTTGAAGCAAATGAAGAAACCTGCTCTGTTCTTATATATTCCGTAACATCTTCGCCGTTTACAACAACGTGTTGTTCGTCTCCTTCAAAGTGAACATTTAAAGAAGTCAATTTTAAAAAATGTCTGACGTTTTTCTCATTAAGTTCGCCAAAATTGCCTTTAAGGTAAGCATAAGCAAAGCCCCTAAAAATGGCGCCTGTGTCAAGTACTTTAAAATCTCCGTCAAGTTTCTTTGCAAGAAGTCTAACAAGTGTGCTTTTTCCACTTCCAGCGAAGCCATCAACAGCAATATTAATCATACCACACTCCTTTAAGTTATTTTACAACAACAAAAAACAAATAGGCAAATAAAAAACAAGAAATCTTTTTAGATTTCCTGTTTTTTTGATAGCCAATATTCAAGAATGCTTATATCTCTGTATACAATAAATTTCGTTACGTAAAGATACTCTTCTGCATCAAATGGAAATGTATGAGAAGAATCCGTCCCAACACACTACACTAAAAAATCCTGCCGTAGCAGGATTTTGTCCGTTTTGGTGGGCAGGGATGGATTCGAACCATCGAAGACATAGTCGACGGATTTACAGTCCGTTGCATTTGGCCGCTCTGCAACCTACCCAAAAAAATGGAGCTGGCAAAAGGAATCGAACCTTCAACCTGCTGATTACAAATCAGCTGCTCTACCATTGAGCCATGCCAGCACATAACCTTATTTAGTGTCAAAGGTGGCAATTTAAATATCCACCTTTGCTCACCATTTGTGGTGCCCAAAGGTGGAATCGAACCACCGACACAGGGATTTTCAGTCCCTTGCTCTACCGACTGAGCTATCTGGGCAAAATTGGCGACTCGGATGAGGCTCGAACTCACGACCTCCAGCGTGACAGGCTGGCGTTCTAACCAACTGAACTACCGAGCCAAGCCGACAATTTTTTGCAAGACTTTCATAGTCTAACATATTTGGATTAAATATGCAAACATTTTGCCAAAAATTTTTTGGTGGGCCTTCACGGACTCGAACCGCGGACCAACCGGTTATGAGCCGGTCGCTCTAACCAACTGAGCTAAAGGCCCAAAGTCTTTGCAACTGCAAACAAAGTTTGCTGGTCGGGGTGGAGGGTCTCGAACCCCCGACCTCACGGTCCCAAACCGCGCGCTCTACCAACTGAGCCACACCCCGAAATGATAATTGCTTGATTATTTTAAGATAATTTTATGTTTTTGTCAAGGAAAAAACCAAAAAAAATAATATTTTGATAAAAAACTCTATCAAAATATCTTAAAGAAAAACAATAAAAAAGCAAGGCTTCAATCTCCTTGCTTTATATCTCTAGAAAACTTCGCCCCCAGACACAATTTTTAGATATCTCTTTGCTGTTATTGTGCTTACAGGAGTGAAATAGTGGTAAGAAACGCAAACATTAAACCCAAATTTTTCCACCAAAGTCAAGTCCTTAAGATTTCCATAAATTGTCTTGCAGTCCTTTGCCCTGTTTTCAGGTTTGTGTGTCAAATAGACTTTTTCTCCAAGCACATCTGGTTTAAGATACATTCCGTCTTTCACAACATCGTAGAATCCAATCTCCAAGAGTTTTGCTTTAAACTTTTCAAAATCTTTTCTAAAGTCCTGTTCTTCATACTTTCCACAAACAAGAATAACTTTTCCATTAAGTCTTCTTACAAAGTCATAGTCGCCAAAGTCGCCCAAATGATAAACGATATCGTTTGGCCCAACTTTTCCGTTCCAACGTCTAACAAGTTCTTCATTCATTTGTTCTACGCTTTCAAAAGGAACATGCTTCTTTGTGATTTTGTCAGCCTGATTGAAGTGAGTGTCGCTTGTAAAGAACACTTGTGGCTTCAAAACATACTCTCCACATGCATTGATTGCATTCAAGAAATCCGACCAAACAAACGAATGTTTAGGAACAGACGTGATGTAAGTTACGTATCTGTTTTTAGGAATTTTTACACTGCCCTGTTTTACAAAGATTTCTGGAGAAATTTCTCTTTCCGTAAATTTATCTCTGTTCAAAAGATATGCAACAGGTCCAATGTCGTAAATCGTTTTAATTCCCATGTTTACTTCAGTAAACTGGAATTTGTTTATAATTGAAGAAAGGTATTGTGTTACGCCGTTTTTCTTGACATTTTTGTCAAATTCATAAGTTGATGTAACAAAACTCTTTGCAAGGTATGTTGGGAAGATTGTCAAATCGACTTCACTTGCAATAACTTCATTAAACGCCAAAACGTCTTTGATGTAATTGTTGTCTTCAAAGCGATCAAGCATAATGTTGTCAGTTCCAAGCCAAACAACTTTCAATTTTGACGCAATCTTTGGAGCAGTCCTAAGTGCCATAGCAACGTTTGTAAGCGTTCCAATACAGCACAAAACAAGTTCATCATTTTCCTTTGCAAGTCTGATAATTTCGTCTACAGCAGGATTTTTTGAATCATAACCTTCACTCAAAAAACCTTCACAGCCAAAATATACTTTTGCAGCGTTATCTTCTCTTTTTATTCCAAAGAGTCTCAAAAGTCTTTCTGCTTCATTTTTGCTGTCAATCATGCCTTCCCTGATTGACAAGTTCTTCTGCCAATCAACCCTAAATGGTGAAAGCGTGATGGCCTGAACATCAAAAACATCTTGTCTTGCAAGAGCATAACAAATTGCAAACTGGTCATCAATTTCTATCGCAACATCGGTGTCAATAACAAGTTTGATTCTTCCGTTTGTCTTTCTAATCTTCTTTTTAGGAGCATTGACATCAGCCCTAATCTTGCTGACAACATTATCAACATATTCAACAGACTTTTTCTTCTTCTGGGTTTCAGCAATCTTTTTAGCCTTTTCTTCCTTTGCAGTGTCGATGTCTGTTTTAATTTTTTTGAATAACTTGCCAATAAGAGTAACCGGCTCTCTCTTCTTCTTTGTGCCAGTCCCCCTTTTTGCTGACGAAGTCTTTTTTTCTGCAGTCTGTTTCTTTGAAACAGCAGAACTCTTCTTTACAGCAGAAACTTTTTTTGTTTCAACTTTCTTTTTTGGCTTTTGAGATGTTTTTTTCTCAGAAGTTTTTGTTTGTTTTTCTTCGTTTTTCATAAAAATATTTTATCATAAAAACCCAAAAAACAAAAAGTTTTTTGCAAAAAAAAGACTATTCTGTCAATTTTTTTCGCAAATTTTCCAAAATTTTGTTTTCTATCCTAGAAACTTGCACCTGTGAAACGCCCAACTGCTTTGCAATTTCGCTTTGCGTCTTGTCATAAAAATATCTAAGCAAAATAATCTTTTTGTCCCTTTCTTCAAGCCTGTCAATCAAACTTTTAAGCGCCAATTTGTCTACAAATTCTCCACTTTCTTGTTCTTCACATCTGTCAACAAGCATCAATCCATCTTCTTCGTCATCGTCAAGTTGAGAAAAAAGAGAAACCGGCATTTTTGCCGAATCCATCGCCAAAACCACTTCGTTTTCGTCAATCTTAAAGTGTTTTGAAATTTCATTTATCGTTGGACTTCTGCCATTTTGAGAAAAAAACAAATCCGAAAACTTGTTTATCTTCAAGTTTAAACTTTTTATTGCTCTTGAAACCTTAACTGCCCCATCATCACGCATAAAGCGCTTGATTTCTCCAACAATCATCGGCACAACATAAGTTGAAAATTTGACGTTAAAAGAAACATCAAAACGATTTATTGCCTTCAAAAATCCCATGCTTCCAATCTGATATAAGTCGTCATATTCAATGCCCTTGTCTCTAAACCATCTTATGACGCTTTTTATCAAAGGAGAATTTTCGTTTACAAGAATTTCCTTTGCATTTTCGTCCCCACTTTGTGCTTTTTTTATCAGTTCAAGAGTCTCTTCTTGCCCCAGCATCTACAAACCTGCCACATCACTGACATTTGCAGTAAGTTTTTTTGTCATTTTTACACACGTTCCAAAGGAATTGCTTTCAACTTGCACATCGTCCATAAAACTTTCCATAACCGTAAAGCCCATGCCTGACCTTTCTGCAGACGGCTTTGTGGTGTAAAATGGCTCTCTTGCCTTTTGGACATCTTTGATTCCAACGCCCTTGTCCATAACAGAAATTGTAATCATGTTATCTTCCAACTCACAACGCAAAATCACATCACCCTTAACAGCCGTTGGATACGCATGAACAACGCAATTTGTAACAGCTTCTGAAACAGCAGTTTTTATGTCTGTTATTTCATCAACAGATGGGTTTAACTGCACACAAAATGAAGCAACACAAACTCTGGCAAACCCTTCATTTACAGACAAGGCCTTAAAACATACTTCCATAAAATTTGAATATTTCATACACACTCCTTACAC
>CAKJYB010000037.1 GCA_918241715.1 Clostridiales bacterium | reverse complement strand
CCACTGATTAAGAGTCAGTTGCTCTACCAACTGAGCTAAGGAACCAAATTCGTAGTTTATACTCATTGCGGAGCGTATGATTAAGAGTCGAATGCTCTACCAACTGAGCTAGCAGTCCATAATCACAATTTTTCAACACCTCTAGCCGAAAAACTATGTGTATTATACAACACAATTTACTCAAAGTCAATCAAAAATTGAAAAAGAATCTTACTATTGACAAAAAGCCAATTTTATGGTAAATTTACTGCACAGTGAGGTATAAAAATGGATTTTGAATACACGCATGCAAACATAAACTCAATGAAAACTTTTTGTGCAGAAATTGCTGGTGACAGAAAACTCCCGACAGAAGAAAATGTCATTACAATGACGAAAGGAAACATTATTGCAATAAACAATCATATGACCAAGCATCATACAAAACCAACAATGGCAACAGCATATTTGTTAAGACACGAGTGGTCATGCCTTATGTACTATCTTGGACTTCCTCTTGCAGATCAAATTGTAAATGACATTGAGGAAAACGACAACCAAAAACTTGATACATTAAAATCATATCTTGAAGAGCACAAACAAGCAAGACAAGAGGATACAAAAATCTTTTCACACGTAAGAGCATAACAAAAAAAGCCTGCATAGCGCAGGTTTTTTTTATTTTAAAAAGCATAGTTTCGCACTATTGCAAATGCAATGTAACTTAGGTATAACACCAAAGCAATTGTTCCTTCCCATCTTGAAAACTGCTTTTGGGTGTAACACATAATCAAAAAGACAAATGTCAAACATGTCAAAATGAGTAAATCTGTAAGCACAACTGTTGAAATTGCAATTGAACCAATTGTCCCCACAACTCCCAAAATCAAAACAATATTCATAATGTTGCTTCCAAGCACATTTCCAATTGAAATGTCTGCATTGCCCTTTATTGCACTAATCACACTCACAACAAGCTCTGGCATGCTTGTGCCAATTGCTACAATTGTAAGCCCAATAATCATTGATGGGATTTTCATCTTTTTTGCAAGTGCACTTGCACCAGACACAAAGAAATCTGCACCAAAAATCAAAAGTGCAAGTCCAACGATTAAATACACGATATTAAGAAAAATTTGCATAATAACCTCTCTACAAGTTGATTATAACATACATCACAGTTTTTGACATGCAAATTTAATCAATTTTCATAAAAATAATGATACTTAAAAAATTTTAACTAAAAAACTTTGAAATTATGTGTAAAATGTGATATCATAACAATGCTAGGAGAAAAAAATGATAATCACACTTGTTACTGACCAATTCTATCAAAACAACCACGGAACAAGCATTTCCGGACAAAGAATTTACAATGGACTTATTGCTCTTGGACATCAAGTTAGGGTTTTGACAATCGACAATGGAGAGCATACAGAATACGCCCTCAAAGAAAGATATTTTGGCAAACTTGGCACAAAAATTATAAATTCTCAAGGATTTCAGTTTGCAAAACCAGACAAAGAAGTTTTGTGAAAAGCAATTGAAGGCTCTGACATCGTACATATCTATTTGCCATTCAAACTTGGCTATAAGACAATCGAAATGTGCAGAGAGATGAATGTGCCTTGCACAGCGGCATTTCACCTTGCTCCAGAAAACATCACATCAACTATTTATCTCAACAAATCAAAAACAGTCAATGGAGTTTTATGGCACAATTTTTACAATCAAACATATAGATATGTGAAACATATTCACACACCATCTCAAATGATTGCAAACCAACTTGTTGAACACAATTACCATGCCACATTGCATGTTATTTCCAACGGTTTTAACGACATTTTTAGGTTTAACCCAGAGGAAAAACCAACAATTTTTAAGGATAAAATTGTTATCTGTTTTGTTGGTAGATTTTCAAGAGAAAAACGCCATGATTTGATTGTCAAAGCAGTCAATGCTTGCAAGCATCGCGAGCAAATTCAACTTGTCTTTGCTGGCAAAGGTCCAACAAAAAAACATATTATGAAGATGGCAGAAAAATTGCCAAACTATCCACTATTTACATTCTTATCTCGTCCACAGCTTGTGTCACTTTTCAATTACGCTGATCTATACATTCACCCAGCCGACATTGAAATTGAAGGCATGAGCTGTCTTGAAGCAATTGCATGTGGTTGTGTGCCAATTGTTGGAGATAGCCCAAAGAGTGCAACATCTCAATTCGTTTGCCACGAACAGGGACTTTTCAAACATGGCGATTACAAAGATCTTGCAGACAAAATAGATTGGTGGATTGATCATCCAAAAGAACTTCAGGAACAACGCACAAAATCTGCTGAACATGCACAAAAATTTACACTTGAAAAGAGCATGAATCACTATGTCAAAATGTTTGAAGAAGCAATAAAAGATTGGGACAAAGATTATGTCGGCACTGACAAAAACAAAGCAATCCCAACAACGATTATCAATCCATACATTTAAAAAAACAGCGAAATCGCTGTTTTTATTTTATCACAACATTTCCATCAAGCCATGCATCAAAAAATCCACTTAAATCTCTGCCTGTTGCCTTTGAGAAACACTCGATAATGTCGACAGAAGATACATTTTGATATGCAAAACTTTTGCTGTAATATTTCATTGCTTTGTACAGATTTTTTACCCCAATCATCTCACTCAATGTGCCATACAAAATCACACCCTTTGTGTAGATGCAGTTGACATATTCTGGCTCTGTTGAAAAATGCTTCAAATCTCTGTTCATGCTCTGGTCAACATCTTTCAAAACATGTGTATAAACTTCAACAAATTGTTTATAACTTTGCACAGCGTTGTCAATGATTGTATCATAGCTCAAGCCATATTCATTAAATTGTTCAAAAAAGAGTGCGGAAGAGTATTCTGTCAAACTTTCATCAATCCATGCATCATCAAACTCGTTGTTCCCAACGAGCCCATACCACCATTGGTGTGCAAGTTCATGGACAATCACATAATTGTATGTTAAATCGTCCTGTAAATCGTCAGAAATCATCACCAAATTTGGATATTCCATGCCACCAAAACAAAAATTTGTCTTAACAACAGAAATTTGCTTATATGGGTAATCTACAAATTTGTCTGAAAAAAACTTCATTGCCCTTTTTACCGTTTCAAGATGCTCTTGCGATTTGTCGTCATCATAGGTGAAATAATTTATTCTGATTCCACCTACCTCATCAGAAAAAACTTCAAACTTTTTTGACAACACAAAGCAAAAATCTCTGATATTTTTACCCTCAATGATTGCCTCTCCACTGGCATTTTCTAAAATATCACCGGAAGATACAAAAACATACTCCTCAGGATAGTGCAACGTCACATAAAAATTTGAAACGTCACTATAAAATGGGTCTCCATTTGCTGCAAAATCATTTTCAACAAATCCATCTTCATAAACACAAAAAATTGGAAAAACGCTCCCAAAATTTATTGTCTTTTCTCCATATCCAAGACGATGATTGACATTTGCAAGTGTGACAACATACTCCATTTCAAAAGAAAATTTTTCATTTGGAAACAGTTTATCTGGAAGAGCAATTTTCAAAATATTGTGTTTCTCTGACACTTCAAATTCACATTTTGCCCCATTGCTTTCTACATTTG
>CAKJYB010000036.1 GCA_918241715.1 Clostridiales bacterium | reverse complement strand
GATACAAAAGCCTGAAAACAGGGACAAAAAACTAGAAAAAGCCGAAGAACTCTTAAAGAAATATGGCTTGTATGCCTTTAAAAACCAAAGGCCAAACAGCCTAAGTGGTGGCATGCGACAGAGAGTTGCACTGATAAGGACTCTAACTTTAGAGCCAGAACTCTTGCTTCTAGACGAACCATTCTCTGCCCTTGACTTTCAGACAAGACTTGAAGTATGTGATGACGTGTATGACATCATAAAGTCAGAAAAAAAGACGGCACTTCTTGTCACTCACGACATATCAGAAGCAATTTCAATGTCAGACAAAATTATTGTGTTGTCATCAAGGCCTGCAATGGTAAAGAGAGAACTAAAACCAAAACTAGTCGGCAAAACTCCCCTACAGAAAAGAGAAGACAAATCTTTTTCTAGTTTGTTTAACACAATATGGAGAGACCTTACAAATGAAAAACAAGCAGACTAAAAATTTCTCTTTAACTCACAAAAAATACATCAAAAGGCTTAGGCACGACAAATTTACCATAATCTTTTTCAGAGTTTTTGTTCTTGTTGCCTTTATCGGTCTATGGGAACTTTTGACAAAGACCGGAGTTGTTGACCCGTTTTTTATAAGTTCTCCATCAAGAATCATAAAACAGATTGGTTTGATGATACAAGACAAAACTCTGTTTACACACAGCTGGATAACACTTTACGAAACACTAATTGGTTTTGCCATATCAACAATTTTGGGATACATCATAGCCATACTTTTATGGTGGAACGAAAAGGTCAGAAAAATTTTTGAGCCCTATATTGTTGTGTTAAACTCTCTCCCAAAAATTGCTCTGGGGCCCGTGATAATTTTGTGGGTCGGAGCAGGAACAAAAGCAATTGTTTTGATGTGTATTCTCATTTGCATTGTCATAACAACAATGACCATGCTTTCAAGTTTTTTGTCAGTCGAAAAAGACAAAATTTTACTACTTAAATCAATGAATGCAAACAAGTTTCAGATTCTGTTTAAACTTGTTCTTCCAAACTCAATTCCAGAGTTTATTTCTGTCCTAAAAATAAATGTTGGAATGAGCTGGGTTGGAAGCATAATGGGAGAATATTTAACAAGCAAAGCCGGACTTGGATATCTGATTGTCTATGGTGGACAGATTTTCAAAATAGATCTTGTCATGGCATCAACAACCATTCTTTGTCTCCTTGCTTTTGGAATGTATTATTTTGTCAGTTTGTTTGAAAAAAAAAATAGAAAATAAAATAATAAAAATACTCAAAATACTACAAATTGGATATAAAAAAGAAATTATTTCAGAAAATCCAAGTTGTCCGACAAAATAAGGCAGAAAAACTGCTGATAAATTGCATAAATAATTATTTTTAATTATTTTTTTAAAAGAATTTTTTAAAGTAAAACAAAGAGAAATTAAAGTCGTAAAACAACCAGCCAAAATAACAAAAAATTCGACAAAAAATACGGCAAAATTGCCATCACAAATATACAATATTGGCATCTCACTTGCAAAACATTCTGGGTTTCTTTCAAGCACAAAATTTGAAAGAATCAGAAAACCAAAAACAATCAATGCAGAAAACAGGCTTGAAATTTGGGCCTGTTTTTTGCTTAATTTTTCTCCCATTTTTGAAAGAACAAAAACACTCATGCAGGTATTAAGTGCAACGTATAGTGGACTATAAAAAAAACCAAAAAATGATTGTGTTTTTTCAAGGATATAATCAGAAGTTTTTGTCAGATTTAAACACAACACACACAAAAACAAAATGGACAAAACAGGCATCAAAAACATGTTCGTTTTTTCAAGTCCACCCATGCCCTTGACGACAACAATCACACATCCTACAATCACAATACAGCTTAAAAAAACATGCAAAATTCTTGGAAAATAACACAGCAAATTTTCAATTCCGGCATACATTGAAGCGCAAAAAATTATTGTTATAAAAATGACAAGTGCATTTAAAATTTTGTTGTTTTCGATGGTGCTTGCAATCTTTTTTCCATGTCTTAAAAAGAAGTATAAAACAAAATACATCAAAAATCCTGCAAGCAAAATATAGAGATAAGACATGTTTCCAAACCTGCTAAAAAACACGACAACTTCATTTCCACTTGAAAACCCTGCCCCAAAGATTGTCCCAAAAATCAAAAAAATTGTAAGCGCAACATTCATCAAAATACAATACTCAAAATGCTTTTAAATAATGACAAGTTATAAATATAAAAAAAGAAGTCAAAATAAATCTATGAAAAGAAACATCACAACTTACATCTTTCTTTCTGTTTTTGTTGCCCTTATGATTTCAGCCATTATTCCCTATCCTCTTTTTAGTGGCAACACAAACATAAGTTCCAAACACACAGAATCGGTAAATTCTTTCTGGGAAAGTGAAGAGCAAAATCTTTCAAGCAATTCCAGCAAAATTATAAATCTTTCCTGGAGCAACATAGATTCTCTTCTTGACAAAAGTCAAACATACACCATTTTTGATGTTTTGACACAGACGTCTTTTGAAATAATGCGCATTGGTGGAAAAAATCACGCTGACGTTCTCCCAAAAAATGAAATTGACAAAGAAATCGTCTTACTATTATATGAAAACAAACATCAGTGCCATCCGGTTTTGTTAAAACTTAACGACAGGGCTTTTCTTCCTGCAAGTTTTTGCTCTTATCCACACGGATACCAAAATCACTATTGCCTGCATTTTGTCGGCTCAAAAACAGACGGAACAAACATGACAAGTCAGCCCCATCAAAAGTGCGTAAAACAGGCACAAAAAGCCACTTTACCATATTAAAAAACACCCAACAAAATCTTTTAAAAATAATAAAAAAAAGACTGGAGTTTTCCAGTCCCCGAATATATCTTCACTTCATTTCGATATAAAAAAAAAGACTGGAGTTTTCCAGTCCTTTTTTTATCAATTAAATAGTTAACAGATCTGTTATCTTGTTCTTGTATTTTTCCATTGAGATTGTCTCTCAATGTTCGACCATTCTCTTTAAAAGGAGGTGATCCAGCGGCACCTTCTGATACCGCTACCTTGTTATGACTTCACCCCAGTCGCTGGCTTTACCTTAGAC
>CAKJYB010000035.1 GCA_918241715.1 Clostridiales bacterium | reverse complement strand
ATACTCCCACAATCCACTTTTCTTCTTTCAACATTTCAAAAAGTTTTGAAGCACAATACCCCATGTTTTGAAGAAAGTTTGAAAACGTCTTTTCGGCGTGCTCTATCTTTCTAAAGATTGTCCTTAAACTCACGTTTTCTTTCTCTGCCAAAACTCTTCTTTTTGTTCCGTCAATGTATCTTTCGACAAGCAGACACACATCTTCTTTTTTCATTTTTTTCAAAATGCTTTCTGTAAGAAGTTTAAGGTTTATCAGCGTGATTTTTCTCTGCGATAAATTTATTATCTTTTCCGAAATTGCAAAGGTGTTGCAATAATAATAGTTTTGACTGTTTACATTCGCACCTGAAAAGGCCGTTCTTTTGACTATCTTGTCAATTGCCCCACAAATTCTTTCCAAATATTTATAAACTGACAGAATGGTTTTTGTCCACAACAAGTCTTCTTTCATTAAAATCTCCTTTGTTTACAAAAACGATTATAAAAGCCACTTTTTTGCCAGTCAATTTATTGTGTCAAAATTTTGGGTGTTTTTTCAAAAATTTACAAAAATATTTATTATCTGACGCATTAAAGACGCATAAAATACGTCATATAGTTTTGTTTTCATAATAAAAAAAGAAGGATTTATTTTCCTTCTTTCTTTGTTTTTCTTGCTTGTTTCTTTGCAAGTTTCTTGTCTCTTTTTGCCTGTTTTCTTTCCAGTTTTTCTTTCTTCTTTTTTTGCTTTGGTGTAAGTTCTGGCTCAGGAAGTGGCTCCAAAAGCAAATCGGGATGTTCAAGCAAATTCATGACAAATCTTATGCTGTTTGAATAGTAAAGACCATCACAGACACGTTCGTCAAGCGTAAAACCAACATCCATACGTTTCTCAACAGAAATCTCTCTTTCTCTGTTTGAAACAGGCACATATTTCACCTTTCCAAGTGCTGCAAAAATCGTTGTGTTCCCAAAGTTGTAAAGGTGGTGATAAATCTTGTCAAGTTTGATACTCTTTACGTCCGTAACAAACAAACTTGTGTGGAATGGGCTTGCATCGATAAGTTTAAGTGGAAGCATGTTGTGCTTGTCCATAAATCTAAAACACCACATCGCAAACTTAAACATCCAATTTGGAAGTTTACACAAAAAACCAGCTGTGTTTGTTGTCTTGTGAAGTTCTTCTTTTGGTGTTTTTGTCTTTGTAATTTGCTCTTCCAGAATCTTCTTTACTTGTTCAAGATTTTCTCTTCCCGTAAAGTAAAACTTGAGTGTGTCTTCTGGGGAGTCGTCAGTAAGTTTGTGCTTTACAGCCATCGAAATAGTGATGAATTTTCTTTGATAAATCACGCAGTCGTTGATAAATCTGTTTGTTTTTTCTCTTTCGTGAAGCATTCTCACTGCAGCAGCAATAAAGATTTCGGTATATGTATAGTGAATGCCATTCTTTTCTTTTTGCTCTAAAATAAATTTGTCAAGTGGATCAAGTGGAACTGATTGTGTGTAAAGTTGCACAGCATCAATTCTCATTGGCATAAAATAAGGCGTCGCCTTTTCAATAATGTCGAGATTTTTTACCTTAACCCCATCTGCTCTTCTTCCAAACATAGTCGTCTCCTATTTATCTTCTTTTGGAACAAATCCGTTTTTAGAAAACTTCTTTCTCACCAGATTTTTCTCTTTTCCATTCTGACCAGGAACATAGTATATTCTGTCCTTAAGTTTGTCTGGCATGTATTGTTGTTTGCAATATCCCCCAAAATCATGTGGATATTTGTACTTTCCATGACCATCTCTGTTTGTGCTTGGGTGGTTTTTAAGATGGTTTGGCACGATGTCTTCTCTTTCGTTTTCAGCATCTGCCATCGCCTTGTTCATTGCAACAACAACGCTGTTTGATTTTTCTGCTTCGCAAATGTAAATTATTGCGTGAGTAAGTGTCAAATAACACTCTGGTGGGCCAAGCTTTTCGCAAGAAGTAAGTGCACTTATGGCAAGAAGTAGTGCGTTGCTGTCTGCCATTCCAATATCTTCTGAAGCATGTGCAATCATTCTTCTGGCAATTATATTTGGCTCTATCCCTGACAAAATCAATCTAAATGCATAATAAAGTGCCGCATCGGCGTCAGAGCCACGCAAGGACTTGCAAAATGCTGAAAGATAATCATAATACATACTTTCGTCAATTGAAAGTGGCCTTTTGTTTAAGCACTCTGCCATAACTTGCTTGTCGATGTGTATAACTCTGTCTTTTCCAACTTTTGTTGACAAAACAGCTAGTTCAAGCGCATTTAGTGCGTTTCTCACATCTCCGTTGCACGCAAAGGCAAGGTAAGAAATTGCTTCGTCATCAACCTTTGTTTTATAGTCTCCCAATCCTTTTTCTTTGTCTGCCAAGGCACGCCTTAAAACTTTTTCAACATCAGTTTGTGAGATTTTTTTAAATTCAAACACACTGCATCTAGAAACGATGGCTCTTGTCATGTTTGTATATGGATTTTCTGTGGTTGAACCAATGAAGAATATGCTTCCCTCTTCAATGGCCTGCAAAACGCAATCACTTTGTGCCTTGTTCCATCTATGACATTCGTCAAGAAGAAGATAAGTGTCTTTTCCAAACATCTGTTTTTGCGTCCTTGCTCTTTCAATAACGGCTTTAGCATCACCAACGCCACTTGAAACAGCATTCATTTTTTCAATGTTTGCATTAAGCATTTTGGCAATAATTCCAGCAAGAGTCGTCTTGCCTGTGCCTGGTGGGCCATAAAAAATACAACTGCCAACAGAGCCAGTTTCTATTGCACGTCTTAAGAGTTTGTTTTTCCCAACAATATGTTCTTGTCCAACAAATTCTTCAAGAGATGTTGCACGCATTCTTTCTGCAAGTGGAATTCTTGTCATATTCTCCATAGATAAATTATATCAAAAAAATATATAGCATGCAAACATTTTGAAAAACTAACCAAAAGAAAGCGAAATTGGCGCCGAACTCTCAAGCGTCTTTTTTGACAATTTACAAAGAGAATTGAAATACGTTTTGCCTATTTTAAGAAAAGAAGAACTTGCTGACATGACAACAATTTTTTTGTAATACACACCATTAAACAATCCAATCTCCCTTAATCCAATTTCTTTAAACGGCACAATGCTTATATCTTCGTCCCCTTTGACGAACAATTTTTTATAGCGCAAATACTTTTCTTCAAGCAAAACATTTGATTGTCCATTTATCCAATTTATCCAAATCTTTTGTGGCAAAATTTTGTTAAACAAATTGTCAAACCTGGCATCTTTTGTTTTGACTCTCACATTAAAAATTTGACAGCACAACTTTCTTGACAAATCAAAAAAATCTTGAAAACAGGCAAGTCTTTTTCTCTTGAAATTTGTCTGTCCAAAATTGAAAAACATACTTCGATGTTCTCCCGGTTTAAGCGTGGTTTTTATCTTGATGTTTACACAACAGAAAAGCGAATTTTCAAGCCCATCAACACAAGAAAAACAAAAACTTGCATTTTTGCAAACATAATTTAAAAACGTTTTTTCTCCTGTTATCAGGTTTTTAATTTCGATGCATTTTTCATTTTTTTTGAAAAAATAATATCCTTTTTTAAGCGAAATATTGAATTCGGAATCAATTTTTTGACAATTTTTGGAATTATTAAAAAGTTTGATCCACACATTATTTCCATTTAAAACAAACTCTCTATACTCAACCAAGACGTCTTTAAAAAATCCAATTTGCTTCAAAGCAAAGTTGTCATATTGTGGGTTTAGGACTTCTCCATTAAACTTGAAAAACCTGTCCTTATACTCAACATTATAGTTTGAATGTGAAGCATAATTTATGTTTAATTTGTTTACACTTTCCAAAAAAGAAAGTTGTTCGTCATGCGAATATAAAACACAATTTTTAAGTCTTTTTAGTTGCTTCTCAATTTTCTTCTCAACATTCTCAATTGGCAACACAAGATTGAAGTCTTCTTCACGTTGTGCAAGTTCAAATGCCCTTATCAAACAAACATTCAACTTTCTTTCAAATTTAAAAATTGGCTTTGAAAGATCAACCCCTTTTTCAAACAAAACCTTTTTGTCGATGTCTCCACCAAATGATATGGGTGCATGGAACCTAACTCTTCTTAATATCGCCTGTTTGGCGTTTTCTACATATTCTTTTCTTGTCATAAAATGATTCTTGCCAAAAGAAGTTTTTGTAAACAAAAAAAAGACTGAAAACCAGTCTTATTTTTTTCAGACAATCTATAAGCCGAGTTCTGTATTTGATGGTCATCTATCCAGACCTGCTGTCGCCAACAGGTTCTAGCGATACTTTTGTTGGACGTGAAAGAACACACATTTGTCCAAACTTAATCTTGCATCAAGTGGGGTTTACAGAGCAGTGATTGTTACCAACCACCCGGTAGGCTCTTACCCTACCTTTCCACCTTTACCCTTGCGGGAAGTCTATTTCTGTTGCACTTTCCTTGGAGTCGCCTCCACCAGTCGTTGGCTGGCACCATGTTCTTTTGATGCTCGGACTTTCCTCTCCATGCCTCTCATTGGCATGCAGCGACCATCTGGCTGTCTGATATTATTATGTTAACATATTTAAACAAAAAAATCAAGTTCCACTACGAAACTTGATTTTATGCCACAATTAACCAACGTAAAAGATTTCTTTAACTTTT
>CAKJYB010000034.1 GCA_918241715.1 Clostridiales bacterium | reverse complement strand
CATTTTTTGTTTTTTCTCTTTTGTTGTGGGCTTTTGCAACAATTTTGCCGTCTTTTACAAGCACGGCTCCGATTGGTACTTCTCCCTGTTTGTCTGCTTTTTCTGCTTCTTTTAAAGCGATCTCCATAAATTCATTCATAGTGTTATTTTATATAAAAAAACTTTCTTTGTCTAGCAAATGTTTGTTTTTTTGTAAAAAATGTGCTAACATTCAAACTATGAAAGATAAAGAACTTGAAGATTTTAAAAAAGTATCCCAAAAAAGAAATTTTTACACAACAATCGATTCTGGAAGAGTGTTTTTGATTGCAATTGTTTTGCCTTTTGTGATTTCACTTTTGTTTGCATACATTGTCCTCGCAATCAAAAGGGGGCAGGGGGCTGAAGGAACATCTGCCGAAATTTTGAAATCGCTTGAAAGCAAGTTGTGGTTTTATGTTGTTATGACGCTTTTAAACCAACTTTTGTTTTTGCTTATTGTTGTGTTGTACAACAAGATGTGCAGAGTCAAATTTAGTGCAACAAATCTACATGTAGAAAAGACGAAACCACTTACGGCGTTTTTGTCTGTGCTTGCTGGAATTGTTGCCGTCTTTGGCTTTTTGATTTTGATTGATGGCTGTTTTGGAAATCTGTTTAGCAAACTTGGAATCAAAAGCAACTTTTTGACACTTTCACATTCAAATGGTTGGCTTTTTGTGCTAGATTTGTTCTTGCTTGGAGTGATTCCACCCATCTGCGAAGAAATCTTGTTCCGTGGGCTTATTTTCAATGGACTTAAAGAAAGGTTTTCGCCTTATGCAAGCATAATTTTGACATCACTTTTGTTTGCGCTTATGCACCAAAGTTTGACGCAATTTATCTATCCATTCATTCTTGGAATTGTGCTTACAACAATAATGTATAAGACGGGGAATCTGGTTTATTCAATCCTTGTGCATATGTTCAACAACATCACAACAATTGTGATTTCTTACTTGATTGAGAAAAAGGTTATCAGCATCAGTTTTAAATCGATGCCATGGTGGATGTATGTTTTGGGCGTTGTGCTTGCTGGGGCAACATTTGCATTATTCTACCTTATCTATCGTTTCCATCTTTCAAAGGTGAAAAGTGTGGAAAATGAAAAGGAAGGAGAAGTCATTCAAAATCCTTTTGGAATGAATGTTGGAAAGATGCCACTTTCAATGTTTGTTGGCATTTTGATTTGTATGGCAATGATTGTTATAAATGCGATCTAGTTGCAGTATGATATTACTAACGGAGTTTTAGTGTGAACGAAAAAATAGAACAAAAAGTAAACTTTTTTACAAACCTTACCTTTTTTGTTGTTCTCGTGCTGTTTGTCGGCTTGAGAATTTGTTCTTATTTTGGCCTTTTTGACTTTATGGGGAAATATGCTTCTTACTATCTTTCCATTGTCGTCCAAATAGGGCTTATTTTTCTTGTTCCACTTTTCTTAATGAAGAAGTTGAGCAAGTCCAGAACAAAAGACGTTTTTGCGTTTGCCTGCTACAAAAAGACGACATATAAAATTATTATTGCAAGCGTTTTGCTTGGGGTGATTGTCTTCTTTTTAAATGTTTACGTTTCAAACTTTTTCAACAATTTAATCGGCCTTGTGGGCTACAAACATTCAAATTACAACTCTTCAATTCCTGCAACGTGGTGGACGCTTATTCTTGACCTTGTTTTGACTGCCGTTTTGCCTGCAATATGCGAAGAAACTCTTAATCGTGGGATTCTTTTAAACGGAAATTCCATGCTTGGCGTAAAGAAAAGCGTGTTGATTTCTGGACTGCTCTTTGGTCTTTTGCACATGAATATCGAACAATTCTTTTATGCCACACTCATAGGCTTTTTGCTTGGCTATATCTGCTGGTGGTGTGGGTCAATTTATCCTTGCATGATTGTCCACTTTATGAACAACGCACTCAGCGTCTTTTTGAGTTTTGCTTCTAAGAAAGGTTGGGGCGTTGGAAAAATCTTTGAAAGAATTGGAGAGTTTGTTTCTCAAAACAGCATTCTTGGTTTTTTGATTTTTGTTTTGTTTTTGATTTTGCTTTGCTATATGGCGTATTGTCTTGTCCAGTTTATGCTGGCAGAGACGGTTAAAACCCGATTTGAGAGAAGAAAGAGAATGTTTGCAAAATTTGCCATGAGAGAAGCATTTTTCTCTGACATTGAAAAAATCCAAAAGACAGACAACGATGCATCAGATTTTGCCCAACCAGTGCCACTAAACGAAGAAGAGTTTTTAAAGTTTGTAGACAACAATGTTGACGAAATAGTCAAGTCGGCAGCCAAGAGTTTTGAAGAGAACAAATTTAAAATGACAAAATCGTCAAAAATCTTTCTTATTGCGACGTTTGTTTTATCTGGTGCGATGACGCTGTTCACGTTTATTTGGGGGCTTTTGTGATAAACATAAATCTTGTTTGTGTGGGGAATTTAAAGGAAAAATTTTCAAGAGAAAGTCAGGCAGAATATCAAAAGCGTCTGTCTGCTTTTTGCAACCTTTCTGTTTGTGAAATAAAGGAACAAAACCAACTTGAAAATGTTGAGACAATACTTGACAGAGAGGGCAAAGAAATCTGCAAAAAACTGAAAGGTTATGTTGTGCTTTGCGACATAAAGGGCAAGGAGTTTTTAAGTGAAGAGTTGGCACAAAAAATCGACAAACTCATGCTTGACAATTCCTGCATAACGTTTGTCGTTGGTGGCTCTTATGGAGTTAGTGAACAAGTAAGAAAACAAGCCAACGAAAGAGTGTCGTTTTCCAGCATGACATTTCCACACAACCTGTTTAGAATTATGCTTTTAGAACAGCTCTATCGTAGTTTTACAATCATAAATGGAAAGAGTTATCACAAATAAAAAAGCTGTGCAAGAATGCACAGCGTTTTTTTATAATTGGGGCACAAGTCAATACGTGAAAAAAATATACAGAAATCACTTGCTTTTTTGATTATATTATGATATATTATCAAAGTCGTTGGACAAAATTGGCACCTGCAGCCGATTTCAAAATCTGTTGCCTAAACGGATTTGGCATTTGGTTTTTGAGTTTGAATTTCGCCAAATCTAAAAGTGGAAACTTGGGTTATTTTGAAAGCCGAAGCGCAGGGAAGAAGAAAAAAAACAGGAGGTTAAAAATTATGTCAGTTATTTCAATGAAACAACTTTTGGAAGCTG
>CAKJYB010000033.1 GCA_918241715.1 Clostridiales bacterium | reverse complement strand
GGTGGAAAGGGCGTTGCATGTTCGCTTGGAATGTTTTTGTTCCACCCAGATTTTTGGTGGGTTGCACTTGTTGCATTTGCCATCTGTTTTGTGCTTTTCTTCTTTATCAAATATGCGTTTTTGGTGACACTTACGTATGTTGTTGGAATGAGCATTTATGCAACCGTGCACTTCTGCATCAATCTCACATGGGATTGGTTTTTGCCAGTAATTATTTTGATTTGGCTTAACGTTTTCTTCTTGATTTTTATGCATAGAAGCAATATAAAGCGTCTTGCAGAGGGAAGAGAAAACACAATCAACTTGCTTGAAAAATTGACAAAAAAGAAGAAAGAAGAATCTTCCCAAACCGAACAATCCACAGCAGAAGAAAAAAATGAAGACAAATAATGACGAAAGAAGACTTCATTGAATATGTTTCTGGAGAGTATGGCGTTGTGCCGGATTGTCCCTTTGAAAAGCCTTACGAAGATGTAAAAATTTTTAGACACAAAGACAACAAAAAGTGGTTTGTCATCTTGATTGAAGTAGAAAAAGAAAAGTTTGGAAGAAAGGATAAGGGGAAGGTTTGGACGATTGGCGTCAAGTGCGATCCTTTACTTAGAAACGCTTTTCTGCAACTGAAAGGCGTGTATGTGGCTTATCACATGAACAAAGAACATTGGTTGTCGGTTTGTCTTGATGAAGTTGAAGACAACGATTTGAAAACGCTTGTTGATATAAGTTTTGATTTAACAAAAAAGAAATATAAACAAAAAAGGTCTGCCTAGTGCAGATTTTTTTATTTCAAGTTCTAAACAAATCTAAAAAGTCATAGATTATGGTATCTTGGAGGAGTTATGGAAAAGTATCAAATCTATGAAGATATAAAAAACAGGACAAACGGAGACATTTATGTTGGCGTTGTTGGTCCGGTAAGAGTTGGAAAGTCTACATTTATCTCTGAATTCATGAAAAAATTTGTCATTCCAAACATTGAAAACAAAGCAGACAGAGATAGAGCTTTGGACGAACTTCCACAAAGTGCAGATGGAAAAATGGTTATGACCACACAACCAAATTTTGTTCCAAAGCAGGCAGTCAAGATTTCTGTCAATGACAATGTAAGTATGAAAGTCAGAATGATTGATTGTGTTGGATATCTTGTTGGTGGCGCAACCGGCTCAACAGAGCAAGACAAACCAAGGCTTGTCAAAACACCTTGGGCAGACGAAGAAATCCCATTTGAAGATGCCGCAAGAATTGGGACGCAAAGGGTGATTACAGAACACTCTACAATTGGGATTGTTTTGACGACAGATGGAAGCGTGACAGACATCGAAAGGGCAAACTATGTGCAGGCAGAAGAAGACGTTGTCAAGGAGATGCAAAATAGTGGAAAACCTTTTGTTGTTGTTTTAAACTGCAAAAACCCAAACGCTTCAGAAAGCAAAAAACTTGCGCAAAGTTTGAGTGAAAAATATCAGACACAAGTTGTTGCGATGAATGTGCTGGAAATGAAAGAAAATGACATCGACAAAATCTTTGAAAAAATTCTGGCAGAATTCCCAGTAAGGAGCATCAAAGTTTCAATGCCAAAATGGATTCAGGCGTTGTCATTTGAAAATCCAATTGTTGCAGAAATTGCAACAGAAATGAAGAAATTTGCTTCCGGAATCAAAAAAACAAGTGATTTAAATGGCAATTTAATCAGTTTTGAAGAGAGCAATTATTTTGATCCAACAACATTTTCTGATGTTGAAATGGGTTTGGGTGATGTAAGATTTGTTGTTGTGCCAAAGGAAAATTTATTCTACAAAGTCCTTTCCGATGAGTGTGGTTTTGAAATCAAAGACGACTACGAACTTGTCTCTTATATCAAGGGACTTGCCGTTGCAAAGACGGAGTATGACAAACTTAAAAATGCTCTTGACGAAGTTGAACAAACGGGATATGGAATTGTTGTTCCAAACAAAGAAGAATATGAACTTCAAGCCCCAGAAGTGTTTAAACAGGGTGGCAGATATGGAGTAAAGATAAAAGCAAGCGCACCAAGTTTGCACATTATAAAAGTTGATGTTCAAACTGAAGTTTCTCCACTTGTTGGATCGGAAGCGCAAAGTCAAGATTTGGCAAATTATTTAAACGAAAAGTTTGAAAATGGACCAGAAGAAATCTGGGAGACAAATTTGTTTGGAAAGAGTTTGTCTTCACTTGTTGACGACAACATTTCTCAAAAGATTGTAAACATGCCAACAGATGCTCAAAGAAAGATGAAAAAGACTCTTGGCAGGATTATAAACGAAGGAAAAGGTGGGGTGCTTTGTATTTTGCTTTAATGACAAAACAAGAGAAAGGGCTATAAGCCCTTTTTTCTTTTTAAAAATGTTTGGAATAAGTTGAAAAAAATTTTTTTGAGTAGTATAATAGAGTCTGTATAAAATAATATATATACTTTTTGGAGGAAAAGAATGGAACAAAAGGCACAAAATGTGCAAGAAGTTCAAGAAGCGCTGGAAATAAAAGCAAAAAAGAAAAATGGCTTTTTAAATCCAGTCAAATACAAAAATGTTACGGAACAGCTGACCACATCAATCACGTTCTATCTTTTTTCTATTTTGTTTGAGATTGTTACATCTGCTTGCGTTACTGGAAAATTCCCATCATACATATTTTTTGGAATGGCTTTTATTCATGCATTTGCATTTTTGATTTTTATTTTGCCAAACAGATGGGTTAGAAAGATTTTTGCAATAATCTTTTTAGGGGCACAAGCGACAATATCTGTGGTAAACGACATTCTTTACAACTGCACCGGCGAAGTGTTTACATTCGACAAACTTTTGCTTGCATCTGAAGGAATGGGCACGCTTGATGCTTCGCTTATCAACTTCTGGCATATTTCTCTTTATGTGTTTATGCTTGTATGCGCAGTTGTTGTTATGTTCTTGTTGCCAAAGTTTATCAAAAAATGGGTACCAAACGTAAAGAACTTTTTGTTTGTTACGGCTACATACATTGTTGCATTTTTCAGTATGTTTGGAGTTTGTGTTTCCGGCTATTCAAACCAAAGAATGTTGTGGGTTTCTCAATTTCCACCAACGCTTGCGTATAATACATACGGCTATTATGGCTTCTATATGCCAAACATAACAAACTTTATGTCAAACTTGATTAAAACCAAAAAACTTACAGACAAACAAAAAGAAGAGTATCTTCCACTGCTTGAAGCTGGAGAAGAGAAAGTTATTACAGACTTTACTGGGCTTAGTGAAGGAAACAATTTGATTGTTATGCTTGCAGAAAGTTTTGATATGGCTGCAATTGATCAACACTTCACACCAAACCTTTACAAATTATACTATCAAGACGGAGTTTTCCTTTCAAACTATCACTCAGAAAACAAGACAAACATGTCTGAAGGAATGGTTATGTTTGGTTCCTACAGCCACGTGAAAGCACTAAACACAAGTATTGGAATGGCAGACACAATGAAATACATGTCGCTTCCAACACTTCTTGAAAAAGATGCAACAAGCAAGGGTGAAGAGATATTGACACAATACTATCATGGACTTAAGTCTTCGTTCTACAACAGAGATGTAACTTTCAACAGGGTTGGTTTTGACAAATTGCAGTTCTGCGACTGGGAAGAAGACGAAATACATGAATATCTAAAAACACATGGTGGAGATTATAGGTGGGAAACATGGTTTTACAACTTTATCAAAGAAAACGATTTCTTTGAATACAACGCAAAGGAGATGATTCCGGAAACAGGAAGATTCTTCACTTACTACACCACACTTAGCACGCACGGGAAATACGAACTTCGTGACAGCAACAGACCATACTACAACATGCTTAAGAGTGAAGACGAAGAGTTGGAACATATGCTTGACGAAATGGAAGCGAATGGTTATTATCCAAGGAGCATTTTGGAGCCATTCTTGATTTACAAGGCTGCTGTTATGGACTATGACGAAATGATTGGCCGTTTGTTTAAAAGACTTGAGGATACGGGCAGAAAAGAAAACACAACAATTGTCATGTATCCAGACCATAATTCTTACTTTGACAACATAAGTTATAATCTTCGTGGAATATATGGAAACGACGTAAGAAATTGCAATGTGAAAGCATACAACCTTGGCGCTGTTATTTATGACCAAAAACTTGCAAACAAACTCAATGGAACAAGCACGTTTGTTGGTGGAGCAACGATTGACGACTTTGTTTGCGTAAATGATTTGTATCCAACAATTTGTGATTTGTTCAACTTGCCATACAACAGCTTCTTGTGCTATGGAAAGAGCTTGTTCTTGGACGAAAAGAGAGTTATGCTTTCTCTCAAAGATGACATGTACATATTTGATGACCACTTCTATTATTACAACAAAGTTTATGCAGTAGATCCAACAGATACAACAGACAACACATACTTCGTAGAATACGTAGACAATATCTTGTATAAGTTTGAAGTGCAAGAAGCGCTTTATTCGGACACAGACTTCTTGTTGTCTTGGTTGAAACAAAAAGATTCGGGGACATAGAAAGGAGAAAAGAATGAAAAATATATTGCAGTTTTTAGAAAGGACTGCCCAAAAATATCCAGACAAAATTGCTTATGCTGACATTGAAAGATCTGTAACATTTTCAGAATTTGTAAAAGAGTGTAAAGCTGTCGCAAGCAAAATCTTGGAAAGGAACATTGAAAACAAGGCAATTGCTGTTTTTGACAACAGAGATGTAAACACACTTGTTGGAATGTTTGGGGCAATTTATAGTGGCAATCACTACGTTGTTATTGACAGCCACAGCCCAGCAGACAGAATTCAAAAGATTTATGATGTTGCAGAACCTGTTTATGCGCTTATTGAAGAGCAGAACTTGGAACTTGCAAATCAACTTTCTGGCAAATGCCAAAACCTTGACATTACAAAACTTCTTGACCACAAGATTGAAGAAGAAAAACTTGCAAGAGTAAGAGAAAGAAGTGTTTCAACAGACCTTGCTTACATCTTGTTTACTTCTGGTTCCACAGGAGCACCAAAGGGCACAGCCGTTTCACACTTAAGCGTTATAACATATATGGAGTGGTATACTACAGCTTTGGGTGTTTCCGAAAAGACAATATTTGGAAGTCAAACATCTTTCTACTTTTCTGCTTCAGTTTCTGACACATATTCGGTGCTTTTCGTTGGGGCAACACTTCACATCATTCCAAAATCATATTTTGCATTCCCAATCAAACTTGTTGAGTTTTTGAATGAAAGAAAAGTAAACATGCTCTACTGGGTGCCATCTGCACTTTGCATTATTGCAAACACAAAGCTCTTTGATTATGCAAAGCCAGAATACATCGAAAAAGTTGTGTTTATTGGTGAAGTTATGCCAAACAAACAACTCAACTATTGGAGAAGAAATTTGCCAAATGTCATGTATGCAAACTTGTTTGGTCCAACTGAAACGGTTGACATTTGCACATATTATATTATTGACAGACCATTTAGAGATGACGAAGCTCTTCCAATTGGAAAGCCTTGCGACAACGTAGATGCGTTTATTCTTGACGAAAACAACAAGAAAATCACGGAAGTTGGCAAAGTTGGAGAACTTGTGATAAGAAGTCCATTTGTGGCTTATGGATATTTCAGAAACAAAGAAAAAACGGACCTTGCTTTTGTCCAAAACCCACTTCACAACGACTACCCAGAAATTGTATATCGCACAGGCGACCTTGTAAAACTCAACGAACATGGAGAGTTTGATTATGCCGGAAGAAAAGACTTCCAAATCAAGCACATGGGATATAGAATTGAGCTTGGAGAGATTGAAACAAATGCAAGTGCAATTGAAAACGTAAACATTGTTGTCTGCCTTTATGACAAGGACGAAGACAAGATTGTCATGATTTATCAGGGCAGAGCAAAAGAAGATTTTGTTCTTGAACAAATCAGAAAGAAAGTTCCTGCTTACATGGAGCCAAACATTCTGATTAAAGTAAGCCAAATGCCATTCAATCAAAACGGAAAGATTGACAGAGCATATTTAAACAAAAATTATAAAGAGTATTTGAAATAGGAGAGAAAAATGAACGAACTTTTAGAAATTTTAAACACAATCAAGCCTGGAGTTGATTTTGAAAAGGCTGACAATTTGGTAGAAGGTGGCATTTTGGCATCATTCGACATTTTGAGACTTGTAAACGAACTTAACAACGAATTTGATATTGAAATCACACCACTTCATATCATTCCAGAAAACTTTAAAAATGCAAAAGCCATTTGGGCTTTGGTTCAAAAATTGCAAGATGAGGACTAATTAGATAAATGAACAATTTAATGATGATTTTGTTTGTGGTCTTTGGAAGCGTGGTTTTTGGACTATACTTCTGTCTTCCAAAAAAACACAGACACTGGGTGTTGCTTGTTGCCAGCATAGCGCTTTATGCAGTTTACAGCAAGTTTATGACGATTTTTGTTGTCATAACGGCTGTTTCTATTTATCTTGCTGGACTTTGGATGAACAAACTTGAAGACAGGTGCACGGCAGAGAGAGAAGGAAAGGAAAAAGAAGAGAGAAAGGCAATAAAAGCAAAATACAAAACAAAGAAACTTCTTGTGTTGTGGCTTTTCATTTTGCTTAATGTTGCAATTATGTTTTCGCTTAAATACTATGGTGTTGTCGGCTCTGTTTATTCCGGCATTTTGTCTTGGTTTAATGTGTCAAAGAAGTTGCCAATTTTGAAAGTTGGCTTGCCACTTGGTCTTTCTTATTATACACTTTCTTCAATCGGATATATGATTGATGTAGAACGTGGAAAATATAGGGGAGAGACAAACTTCTTTAAGGTGGCACTTTTTGTATGTTATTTTCCACAAATGCTTGAAGGACCTTTTGCAACTTATGACAAACTTGCTCCACAACTTCACGAAGGGCATGAGTTTGACGTAAGAAGAGTGGCAAAGGGCTTACTTCTTGCCGGTTGGGGACTTGTAAAAATTCTTGTTATTGCAAACAGATTTGCCATTATTTCAGATGCAATCTTCAAAGGCTATAGCGGCTTTGGTGGGCTTGCAGTTGTGTTTGGAGC
>CAKJYB010000032.1 GCA_918241715.1 Clostridiales bacterium | reverse complement strand
CGGTCATTTTAGGTGGGACTTTCGTCCCTCCGGAGCAAAGACTTGCTCGGCTTTGACTAAAAATGTGCACAACGGCACATTTTCTTAACGTGTCGCCCCACTCGCACCACATACTTATGTAGTAATTTGTTTACTACTTTTTTTATTTCTGCTTGTGCCTTTCTTTTCCATTTTGGTTGTTTTGCAGTTTTTTGTATGCTATACTAAATTTGTAAGGAGTTTTTATGAGATTTACACCAAACATTTTGGCAAAACTAGAAGACGCCAGATTGTTTCAAGACAAATTGATCGTCAAAGGAAAAAACGGCTTTGGTCAGGCGTTTAGAATTGTTGGGATAATCATGGACAAACTTGAAGACGGCTCTGCAAGCATAACCGAAAATTCAATAAGTGTCAGTGTTGGCAAAATTGACGAACAACAATTTTACAATGAAAATCTTTACATCACCTTATATACATCAGATTTTGTTGAAGAAGACAAACTCTATATCGAATCAATCATTTTTGAAAGCAACGGAGAAAGGGTCTTTCACAATGAAGATTTTGAAGAAAACTTGTATCCTGTTGTCAAAAAGGCAGAAGAAAAGTATGACATAAAAAATTTGCCAAGTGTGGTCAAAAAATATATTTTAAACCTTGGAAAACCTGTTGCCTATAAAGGCAAAGCTGCAGTTATTACTTCAGTGTCAAAAAAGGGAACAACAATTTACATGGGCTTTCAATACAGAGCAAAAAGAGTGTTTGCACCAATTGTTTCACCAATAAGACTTCTGGCAGTCGCCCCACTTGTTTTAGCTACAAATCACACAAAATTGTTTTAAAAATCACAAAAAACAACAAAATTTTGATTTCGGATACAATTTTTTGTTGTTTTTTCATTTTCTTTATGATAAAATTTTTTTGGAGAAAAAAATATGAAATTGTTTTTATCAAGCACAAGTTCCAAATATCATCTGTTTGGTATAAGAAGATTTAACAAACAAAACTCCTATTACGCAAACATTAAAAACAGCATAAAAAAGTATGACAATTTTGTCTTTGTTTCAAATGACCCAGCAAACTTTGAAAGAAACGACAGAAAGGCAAAACCAATTTTCAGAATGTTTAAAAAACAAATTCATGATTTCAAAAACTATGTCGTCCTTGACAACAGAAACAAAAAGCAGTCAAAAAAGATTCTTTCAAATGCCGACTTCATTTACATCACCGGAGGAAAGATTCCGGCACAAAACAAGTTTTTAAAAGACATAAATTTTGTTCAAAATCTCAAAGAAAACAAAGATGTTGTTGTTGCTGGTATAAGCGCTGGTGCCATGAATTCTTGCTCCATTATATATTGCTACCCAGAAGAAGACTCTGAAGTTGGAGACAAAATGTGGTATACGGGGCTTGGCTACTGCAATCAAATCATTGTCCCACATTTTCACAAAAAGAAAGGAAACACCTGCTTCTTTGGCAGTTTTGACATAATGAAAGATTATCTTTTGCCAGACAGCAAAGGCAAAACATTCCTTGCATTGACAAACACTGCTTATGTCAAAATTGACGAATCTGGCACAACACTTTATGGTGAAGCATACACAATTTCAGACGGCGTTGTAAAACAGATTTGCAAAAACGGCAAATCAACAAAAATATAATAAAAAAGACTAGAAAAATCTCTAGTCTTTTTGTTTTATTCTCCCAAAAGTTGCTTCAAAAATTCTTTGTTTTTTGCAAGTTTTTCTTTTTCTGCATCAACCAATGTTTTTGGCGCTTTTGCAACAAAACCTGCATTCGAAAGCATTTTTTCGCTTCTTGCTATTTCAAATTTAAGTTCTTCAATCTTCTTTGAAGCCCTTTCTTTTTCTTGTGCTTCATCAACCAAATCCCCCATTGGAAGATATGCGTTGCAGGTTGATGTAACAACCTTTGCACTCTTTTCTTTTGGCTCTGATTTTATGATGTTGACTTGACTGCCACCAGCAAGTTTTGCAACAACATTCAAATTTTCTGCAAACAATTTTTCGTCTTCAAGTGGCAAAAGATTGATAGAAACTTTTTTGTTGTCAGGGATATTGTATTGACTTCTTGTTGCTCTCACTGCCCTAATAACAGCAATCACTTCTTCAAACTTGAGATTTTTGAAAGCAAGTTTGCTGTTGTATTCTGGGAATTTTGAAAGCATGATTGTCTCTTCGTGCCCCGGCAAGTTTTGATAAATCTCTTCAGTAACAAAAGGAATGTATGGGTGGAAGAGTTTAAGAAGAGTTGTCAAAACATAAAGCAAAATGTTTTGCGCCTTATCCTTTGATTCTTTGTTTCCACTATTGAGATCAATTTTGCTTGCTTCAATATACCAATCGCAGAAGATTGAAATCGTAAAATCAATCAAATTTGCAGACGCAACGCCAAGAGCATATTTGTCTAGGTTTTTGATTGTAGACCTTATCAAATCTTGAAGTTTTGACAAAACCCACTTATCCTTTTCATCAAGTGCGAAAGAAGAAAGTGGTTTGATTTGCATGTGTTCTGTGTTTGCCAAAACAAACTTGCTTGCGTTGTAAAGTTTGTTGATAAAAATTTTGCTTTCTTTTGCTTTCTCTTTTCCATAAGAAATATCCATTCCCATAGATGTTCCATTGATAAGAGAAAGTCTCATGCTGTCAGCGCCATATTCTCCAACAATCTCCATTGGGTCAATTCCGTTGCCAAGGTTTTTTGACATCTTTCTGCCCTGACTATCACGAACAATCCCATTGATAACAACTTCTTTAAATGGAAGTTTCTTTGTAAAGAACAATCCACTAAACACCATTCTAACAACCCAGAACGTTATGATATCATAACCGGTTGCAAGGACGTCTGTTGGGTAGAAATAGTCAAGTTCTGGTGTCTTGTTTGGCCAGCCAAGTGTTGAAAATGGCCATAATGCCGAACTAAACCAAGTGTCCAAAACATCTGGATCTTGAGTGATATGTTTGCTCTTACATTTTGGACAAACTTTTAAGTCTTCTTCAAATGCGCCCTTAAACCCACAATCTTTACATGTAAACACTGGGATTCTGTGTCCAAGCCACAATTGTCTTGAGATGCACCAATCTTGAATGTTCTCAAGCCAATTTAAATACATCTTTTCGTATCTTTTTGGTGTAAATTTCAGTTCGCCTTTCTTTACTGCTTCAATGGCTGGTTTTGCAAGTTCTTTCATCTTAACCCACCATTGTTCTGAAACTTTTGGCTCAGTCATTGTTCCACAACGGCAACAACAACCAACCTTGTTTTTATATGTCTCCGTCTTTACCAAAACGCCAAGTTTTTTGAGTTCTGCTTCAATAGGTTTTCTTGCTTCAATTCTGTCCATTCCGGCAAATTTTCCAGCGTTTTCGTTGAGTTTCCCATCGTCGTCAATAACAACAACCATTGGCAAGTTGTGTCTGAGCCCCAAATCGTAGTCGTTTGGATCGTGAGCAGGTGTTATTTTTACGGCGCCAGTCCCAAACTCCATTTCGCAATATTCGTCTGCAACAACAGGAATTGGCTTGTTTACAATTGGAAGAATAACATTCTTTCCAACAATATTTTTATATCTCTTGTCCTTTGGGTTTACGGCAACTGCTGTGTCGCCAAACATTGTCTCTGGTCTTGTTGTTGCAACAACAACTTCTCCAGACCCGTCTTCAAGTGGATAACGAATGTGCCAAAGTTTTGTTGTTTGCTCTTTATATTCGTTTTCAATGTCGGAAATCGAACTTCTACACTTTGGACAATAATTTATAACTCTTTTGCCTTGATAAATATACCCTTTGTTGTAGTATTCTACAAAAGAATGTCTTACGGCACGGCTCAAGTTTTCGTCCATAGTAAACGCCTTCCTGTCCCAATCACAAGAATCTCCCATAGACATAAGTTGTTCGCAGATTATATTTCCGTATTCTTTATACCAGTCCCAGCCACGTCTGATAAAGTTTTCTCTGCCAACCTGCTCTTTTGTCAAGCCCTCTTTTTCAAGCGCCCCAACAACTTTTGCTTCTGTTGCAATTGCAGCGTGGTCCGTCCCTGGAAGCCACAAAGTCTCAAATCCTTGCATTCTCTTATATCTTACAATAATATCTTGAATGGCATGGTTTAAAGCGTGTCCAACGTGTGCCTTACCAGTAACATTTGGTGGTGGCATACAAACGCTAAATTTCTTTTTGTTTTTGTCTGGTCTTGAAGCAAAATATTTGTTTTTAAGCCATGTTTGGTATATTCTGCTTTCAAATTTAGATGGGTCGTAAGTCTTTTCCATAAAAATCTCCATTAACTA
This sequence comes from Clostridiales bacterium, assembly GCA_918241715.1. GTDB lineage: Bacteria > Bacillota > Clostridia > Christensenellales > UBA1242 > Caccovivens. The sequence goes on along the minus strand of CAKJYB010000032.1, from coordinate 2,982 downwards.
TCAGTATTTTACAACAAAAAGCCCATGTTTATCAAGCGTTTTCCAACGTTTTAACACTTTTTCTTCTTAACCAAACAAAAAGAAAAAACATAGAATGTTTTGAAAGGAGGAAAAATGAAATTATCAAAAAGAATTGGCTTGATTGCCCTTGCTGTAATCATGCTGTTTTGCTCTGGAGTTATGTTTGTTGGCTGTAAAGACAAAAAAGACTACAACAAAATCGAACTTAATGAAGTTACACACAGCATCTTTTACGCACCACTTTATGTTGCAATCAACAAAGGCTTTTTCAAAGAGCAGGGACTTTCTGTAAGTCTTACAAATGGTGGTGGCTCTGATACATCAATGAGTGCCCTGATAAACGGCTCTGCAGACATAATCTTGGCAGGACCTGAAACGGTGGTTTACACAAACAAAGAGGGCTTGAAAGATGCACCTGTTGTGTTTGGCCAACTTACACATTGTGATGGGTCTTTTGTTGTGTCAAAAGAAAACGAAACGGATTTTTCTCTTGACAATCTTGTCGGAGAGACAATAATTGGTGGAAGAAAGGGTGGATTGCCAGCGATGACTCTTGAATATATAATCAAGAAAAACGGCTACACAATCGGCACAAATGCTTCTTCAATCAATCTTCGCACTGACGTTGCGTTCAACCTTACTGCAAGCGTTTGGGAAGCAGAAACAAACACAAAATATTGCACACTTTTTGAGCCAACAGCAACAAACGTTCAGAAACAAGGCAAAGGATATATTGTTGCAAGTTTGGGAGAACTTTCTGGCAGTATTCCTTACACATGTTTTGCAACGAAATCAAGTTATTTGAAAAATCATAAAGAACAGGCAGAAAAGTTTTTGATTGCCATTCAAAAGGCCTATGACTTTATTTCCAAAAACAACTCAACGGAAGTTGCAAAAGTCTTGTCGCCTTCATTTGCCGGAAACACAACAGAAGAACTTTCTGCTGCAGTCGAACAATATCTTGCAATTGGTGCGTGGGGAAAAGACCTGACCTTGTCAGAAGAGAGTTTTGAAAACCTTATGAACGTCATGCTAAATGCTGAAGTTATCACAAAAAAAGCAAACTGGTCAGAAGTTGTAAACAATACTATTGCAGAAAAATTGAATTAAAAAAAGTTTACCGAAAAGGTAAACTTCTTTTTTTAGTAATACATGTCTTTGTAACTGCTCTTTTTGAATGATGATTTTCCACCACCATAGCCACCACCAAAGCCACCATTTCTACGTTTTAACACAATAATCAAAATGATAACTCCAGCAATCACAACGGCACCACCAATGCTTCCACCAATGATAATCCATCTCATTCTAGCCCTTCCACCTTTGGTCTGTGTGGTTTGAATGTCAATGCTGAAAGCGTCAGAGAATTGACCTTCCAAAATCGTCATGTCAAGGCTGAACTGATAATAGTTTTCTTGTCTGTCTGGGTCGTTTTCGTTGAGCCAAATACAGAACTTGCTGTCTTCTCCACCTTCTTGCTTTGGCTTGTAAGTGTCAAGAAGTGCAATAAATTTTTTTACATCAAAGGTATAGCCTTCGTTTATGTAAACTTCAATCTTAAATTGCGTTTCTTCTTTTGAAATGGCAATTTTTCTGTTTTCTTTTGTTATTGGATAACTTCCACTAAACAGAAGAATACTCTTTACGCCATCATCAAACATAAACGTAACAACACAAGCGTTTCTTTCGTATTTTGCATAAACGCTTGTCTCTTCCTTAAATTCCCCATGTCCAAAGAGAATTTCCAAAACTTCGTTTTCTGTAATCTTTACATCGTTTCCATCTTTTTCAACATACCAACCAACAAAGGCCGCTGGATCTGTTATGTTTTCAATTCTGCTTCTTATCAAAATTCTGTTTGTAAATGCAACATTTGTGTCAATCGTTTTCTTGTAAGATGGGTTTGTAACAGAAGTTCCATTCATTTCGGTAATATAAACTTCTGCAGGAATCTTTCCTTCTTGAACAACATCGTCTTCATAGAGTTTTGAAGTAATTGTAAGATTAAACTTCTTTGATTCGCATCTTATGTCGTAAGCACTTCCAAGTGATGCTGTAGAACGATCGACATGCTTGATTGTCAAAACATAGTTTTCACCTGACTTTGAAAGCAAGAAGTCTTCTGTGTCGTCAAGCTCATATTCTCCATCAACCAAATCAATTGCAACAAGGTCGTTTCCCCCAAGTGTCAATGATTTCAAAGAATAGTATTCTGACAAATCAATTGTGTTTGAGCCATCAATAACTTTTTTAAAGCCAAATGTGATTTTGACGCTGTCGCCATATCTGTAGGCGTTTGCAAAATCTTGTTTAAGTTCGATAATGGAGCCAGAAGTGAGTTCTGTGCCAAGTTCAACAACAAATGTTCCATAGAAGTTTTGCAAATAAACCACGCCAGCATTCAAATACCATACTTTTCCAAAGTCCCAATTTCCATATTCAAAATGCCATCTATATCCGTTGAATGCTTCAGGTGTTTTTGGAAGTGTGGATATGTCATCAATGTCAGATTCACTTCTCTTCTCATAAGACCCTTGAGCTCCAAAAATGTTGATACCTGACGTGTTTGGTTTGTAGTATATGTAAGACAAATTTCCAGAATCAGGAACAGGATTTGAAACAACCCCGGCAACGTTGCCCTTGTAAATATAACCAGATGTCCCAAGTTGTGGAACGACAACATTCATTGTGTTTTCAACAATTGTGTTTACAACCTTTGCCCCTGCCTGACTGATTGTTCCGGCAACACCACCAATATTAAGTGTTCCATAAAAATCCGTCCCAACAGAAACTTCAAATTTTGATGCCCCAACGGCAAAAGAAAGTTCTGTGTTTGAAAGCGTTCCAACAATTCCACCAACAGATAGTCTTCTGTCGTCTCTGTCGTTTAATGTCCAAACTCCAAAATCGCTTGTTCTTGAAATCACATAAGAAATTGTGCTGTCTGTGGCCATTCCAACC
>CAKJYB010000031.1 GCA_918241715.1 Clostridiales bacterium | reverse complement strand
ATAACAAATAAAAAGGCGATTGAAATCATAAAAAAGAGCAAAAATATCGCAATATTTGCACATAAAGAGCCTGATCCTGATGCTTGTGGGTCAACATTTGGATTTAGAGATTTTTGTCAAAAAATGGGCAAAAATGCTGACGTCATTATGGAAGACAATCCGGCTGCATTTATGCATGGCGTTTTTCCATGCAACGAAATCGTAAAGACTTTCAACCAAAAAAAGTATGATTTGGTTGTTATTACAGACTTGCATGAGATAACAAGACTTAACGAAAACTTCAGAAAGCCGATTGAAGAGTTTAAAAATGTTTTGATTTTTGATCACCATGAGATAAGTGAAAATGAAAAATTGATAACGGACGTATGTATCATAAAAGCTATTGCTGCAGCGTCAATGCTTATTGTTGATTTGTTTAAAGAAGCAAAGATTAAACCATCAGTTGAAGGTGCAACATATCTTTATTCTGGGCTTATGGGAGATACAGACAGATTTTTGCATACAAACCTGACCGAAGAAGTCTTTGAAGATGCAATTTATTTGATGAAATGTGGCGCAAATATTCAAAAAGTCTACGACAACTTCTACAGAAGCGTTTCTCAAAAATCAATTGCTGTAAGAAAACTTCTTTACAGAAAAATGAATTATGTAAGGCGTGGAAAGGGTGTTTATGCGATTTTTACAAACAGAGATTTAAAACGTCTTAACGCCGACATTGAAGATGTAAAACAATATTCAGACACAATGATCAGAATTGAAAACGTCAGAGTTTCTTTTCTTGTATATCAGATGCCAACGGGAGAGTTTAAGGTAAGCATGCGTTCGACTGACGTTGATTTGGCTTCGTTTGCACAAAAAATGGGTGGTGGTGGACACAAGTGCGCTGCTGCTTTCTCAACAAATTTAAATGACCTTGAAATAAAGAAAAAGATTGCTGTGTGGTGTAAGGAGATTTTGAATGGATAAAAGGGTTTTTGCCAAAAGTGGAATAGTTTTGGTAAACAAACCGGCAGGGATTTCTTCAAATGCTGTTGTAAACAAGGTTAAATATGCACTTGGAGCAACAAAAGCAGGGCATTTGGGGACGCTTGATCTTGAAGGTGAAGGCGTTTTGCCCATAACAATAAACAAAGCAACAAAATTGTTTGATTTTTATCTAAACAAAACAAAGACGTATAGGACAACGTTTGTTTTTGGAATAGAGACGGACACGCTTGATTTAAGTGGAAATGTTGTCAAAGAAAAAGAATGTGATATAACAAAAAGAGAAATTCTTGAAGTTTTGCCGTCAATGCTTGGAAAATATAATCAAATGCCACCACAATATTCTGCAAAGAAGATAAATGGCAAAGTTGCGTATAAAGAAGCAAGAAAGGGCAACGTGGTTGATCTTAAGCCAAAGGAAGTTGAAATCTTTAAGTTTGAGCTTTTGGGTAAAGAAAAGAAGAACACCTTTTCTTTTGAAATTAGTTGTTCTAGTGGAACATATATTAGGTGTCTTGCAAGAGATTTAGCTGAAAGACTTGACACATATGGTAGTATGCAGTGCATACTACGCACAAGATGTGGAAGTTTTGAACTTGACGATTGCATAACACTAGACGATGTAAAAAGTGGCAAAATAGACGTTGTTCCATGCGAAGAACTCTTCGATTTTGAAGACATAAATCTTGATTTGCATCAAACAACAAAGATATACAATGGCCAGAAAATTCCGGTAAAAAGAAAAAATGGAAGTTATAGAGTTTTCAACGATCAAGACTTTTTGGGAGTTGGAGAAGTTGTTGACAATATTTTGACCCTTACACTTAGATTGATATAGGAGAAATTATGGGAAAAGTTTTGTTTGGACCTGCTGGAAATAGTCTTGCCTTTTATGAAGAAGGACACAAATCAAGCATGGAAAGTCCAAAATGGGTTAGTGAACAGGGAAAAGACATGTTTTCCGGTGGTCTTGACCTTTTTGAATATAGTTTTGGTCAAGGATTTAGAATGACAACCGAAACTGCAAAACAAATTGGGCAAGAGTTTAGAAAATATGGGATTGAAATGTCCTTGCACGCACCATATTTTATTAACTTTGCAAATCCTGACCCTGTCATGTACGAAAAATCTCTTGGCTACATAAAGAAGGGAATAAAATTTATGAAAGCGTTTGGCGCAAAGCGTATGGTTTTTCACTCCGGTTCCTGTGGAAAACAGACAAGAGAAGATGCTGTTGCTCTTATGACAGAACGTTTTAAAGAGTTTATGCCGGAAATTGAAAAAGAACTTGACGAAGACATGTATATCTGCCCAGAAACAATGGGAAAAACCATGCAAATAGGCACTTTTAAAGAAATCATCGACTTGTGCACAATTTCAAAAAAACTGATTCCTACGTTTGATTTTGGCCATATAAATGCTTTGACGCAGGGCAGTTTGAAAACGGAAAAAGACTTTCAGGAAATTGTTGATTATTGTTTTGAAAAGTTGGGAGAATATCGCACAAAAAATGCACATGTTCATTTTTCTAAGATTGAATATGGGCCAAAGGGCGAAATAAAGCATTTGACCTTTGAAGATAATGTTTATGGGCCAAACTTTGAGCCACTTGCAAACGTGTTTACAAAAAATGACATGAGCTGTCATGTGATATGCGAATCTGATGGGACTCAGGCAAAAGACAGCTGTATCATGAAAGATATTTATCTCAAAACACAGGCAAAACACTTGCAATAATCGAACAAATATGATAATATAATGTCGTAAAAATATAAATTTAGGAGATTTTTATGG
>CAKJYB010000030.1 GCA_918241715.1 Clostridiales bacterium | reverse complement strand
ATGTTGAATATAGTTTTGAAGACCTTTTCAAATCAGTGGTCATGGCATCAGCAAATGACGCATCTGTGGCACTTGCAGAGTATTTTAATGGCAACGAAAAGGCGTTTGTAAACAGAATGAACAAAAGGGCAAAAGAACTTGGAATGAATGACACGCATTATTCGACATGCACGGGGCTTCCTGCTCCAGAGCAATATTCTTCTGCAAAGGATACGGCAATCTTGCTTAGAGAGATTTTGAAGCACAAAATTTACCACAATTATAGCACAATTTGGATGGACACATTAAAGCACCCATCTGGAAGAGAAACAGAACTTGTAAACACAAACAGACTTGTCAGATATTATCAAGGCTGTGATTGTGGAAAAACGGGCTCTACAAACGAAGCTGGCTGTTGTCTTGGGGCTTCTGCAAAACGTGGAAACATGCGTTTGATTTCCGTTATTGTTGGGGCAGAAAACAGCAAGACACGTTTCAATGAGAGTGCCACCCTTTTGAATTATGGTTTTGCAAATTTTCAAAGTGAAAAACTTGTTGATGACAGCGCACCGATTGGCAAAATAATGCTTTCAAAAGGCAAAAAAGACAGCGTTGATGTTTTTGCAAGCGAAAGTTTTTCTGCTGTTGTCAAAAAGGGCGACACAATGGGGTATGATACAAAAATTGAACTTGACCAAAGGGCAAAAGCCCCAATAAAGAAAGGAGAAAAAGTTGGGCAGGCTGTTGTTGTGAAAGATGGAAAACTTGTCAAAAAAATACCAATAATTTGCAAAGAAGACGTAAAGCACTTGTCTTGGTTTGAGACGGCAAAACGTGTTGTAAACAAGTGGTAAGCGCTTTTGTGGTGTATGTTTTAGAAAAATAGGCATGTTTGGTGCCTTTTTTCTTTTCGTTTTGCTTGCCTAAGTTTGTCGTTTTTGTTATAATTTGATAGAAAAATTGTTAAGGAGAAGTTATGGCAGAAGTTGAAGAATTGACCGAAAATGTGCAAGATAGCGACATGCTTTTGTCATCTGAATCATACAGATTTAAACTTGACAATTTTGAAGGGCCACTTGATTTGCTACTTCACCTTATCAAAGAAGCAAAACTTGATATTGCATCAGTTAAACTTGCAGAAATCACAGAACAATATTTGGAATATATGCAAGACATCAAAAGTGTTGATATGGACAAGGCAAGTGAGTTTATAACGGTGGCAGCAACACTTATTGAAATCAAGTCAAAGAGCATTATTCCTGTAGAGCAGGAAGAAGAGCCAGACGAAGACAGCGACGAAGCCTTGCTTCTTAAACGTCTTAAGGAATATGAAATCTTCAAGGAGACAAGCAAAAAACTTAAGGACATTGAAGATGTAAACAAGTTTTATCGTGCTCCAGGAAAGGAGACCGAAAAAGTCAAGATTGTTATCAAAGATATGGTGCTTGACCAACTTCTTGATGCCTTTGCAAAACTCTTGACGAAAGAAGAACTTAAAAAAGCTGTTGCAAACGAACAACCAAAGAAAATTATGAAAGACAGATTCACGGTTGCTGAAAAGATTATTTCAATAAGAAATTTTGCAAAAGAGCACAGACGTTTTGAGTTTGAAGAACTCTTTGACGACGACATGACAAAAAGTGAACTTATCAACACATTCTTGGCACTTTTGGAGCTTTTGAAGTTGCAAACGCTAAAGGTGCTTCAAAGTGGGACATTTGGAAAGATTGTTATCACAGCAAATGAGGGTTAGAAATGAAAATTGAAAACAAAAAACAGATAAAAGACATCATTTTTTCCGTTCTTTTCGTTGCCGGTGAAGGCATTGAAAAGGAGTTTATTGCCGAAAAACTTGAACTTTCTGCAAAGGAAGTGGACAAGGCAATTGAAGAACTTAAGGCAGAGTATAATGGAAACGCTGGGCTTCATGTGATTACTTACAAAAACAAGGTTCAACTTGCATCAAACCCTGCTTATGCAGACTATATCAGCGAAGTTTTAAACCCAATCAGAGAAAAGACTCTTACAAGGGCAGCATTGGAAACTCTTGCTATTATTGCCTACAAACAGCCAATCACAAAACTTGAAATTGAAGAAATCAGGGGAGTCAACAACTGCGACTATGCAATACAAATTCTTGTTGATCAGGGCGTTATTGAAGTTGTTGGAAGAAAAGACGCCGTTGGAAAACCACTTCTTTTTGGAACAAATGACAACTTCTTGAAGAGATTTAACTTGCAAGATTTGGCAGAACTTCCTGATTATGATGGACTTTTGGAAAGAATTAAGATTATTCAAGAAGAACAAATGCCAAAGAGTGATAGCTTGTATAACGATTTTAAACTTCCAACACAGGAAGAACTCCCAGACTTTTTGAAAGGGGAAGAAAACCTTGAAAGTGTCAGTGGAGATGATAATATAGCATAACTTTTCTTCATATAATACTGCATGAAGAGAGAAAAGTCTTATGGAACAAACTATACGCCAATAAAAATTAAGACAAAACATGGAAAAGGATTTTGTTTGACAACGCTTTGCATCTGCATTGTGGTTGTCTTTTTTATTGTTTTGGTGGAAAGGATATGAAAAAATTCTCCATAAACCCAATTGGCGTGCTTGTTTGGGTGTGGCTTTTTGTCTTCAAGGGAGTCTATTTTGGCATAAGTTATGTTTTTGTTATCACTCTTCATGAGTTGGGGCATTATTTGATGGCAAAGAGACTTGGATATAAACTTTCAAGGTTTTCTCTCTCACCATATGGGGTGTCGCTTTCTTACTATGGCCAGACGCTTGAGTCAAGAGATGAGTTTTTGATTGCACTTGCAGGACCAATGAC
>CAKJYB010000029.1 GCA_918241715.1 Clostridiales bacterium | reverse complement strand
GTCGAAAATGTGCCCGACTTGAAATCACAAAAAAAACCGGTCATTCCCAAAATCAAGGAAACAACCAGCATAATCGAAAGCAAAACTATTGCAAGAACAAATCCGGCCTTTTTGTTTTCCATACAAATAGTTTAGTCCAACAAGGCTTTTTTATTCAGGTAAATTCTCTTTCTTTTCTCTCTTTCTACGCTTTTCTCTTTCTGATCTAAAGTTGTCAATTTGCATCTTTTTAAACTCTGCACTTTCTTCTTGCAAACTTCGTTTCTTTTGAATCCAACGATATTTTCTGTTTCCATAAATCGTGTCGTATCCAATAACTCCAAGCCCCTGCAAAATGTAGAAATAGAATGTGCAGAACTGCCAAATAATCAATGCCCAGAACGTACTTCCACCCAAATATTTTGAGAAGAGCCAAGCAAATGTGATGACATTAAGTCCGGCCCCACCAGGAAGTGGAATGACGTGGGACGCCAAGTCGATCAAAACGGTGTAGACAAAGAATTCTCCAAACACTTCTGGCGTATAGCCTTTAAACGCACAATAGATGAAGAATGGAATGGAATACATCAAAATCAATCTTGCTGCAGCAAGAAAAAGCTGAAGAACAACGTCAAAAATGTCTTTTGTGTATTCTCTCATGATGTTTTGATAGTCATCAAGCATATTCATAATTTGCTCATAATGCTTGTCATAATTGTTCCAAATTTTAAGTTTTACGTTGAGTTTAACATAAAATCCAACAAGTTTCTTCCCTATTGTTTTTGAAACCGAAACAAGAATTATTGCGACAACAATCAAAAGCGTCAAAATAAAACCGACAATGCTGAGAGCTGATATTGTTGTGCCCAGTTTAAGCGAAATGGAGAATATCATGCAAATAGTAGTTATAATAAGCCATGCAAGGTTTTGAAACAAGAGCTTTGTAACAGGGATTGAAACTGCTGTTGCGCCCGGTATATCTCTGCTTGACAAATACGAAATCATAAATGGTTGTCCACCTGTTGCAAGTGGAGAAAAACGATAAATTGCAACAGATTTGAAAGAAGTGGCCCATCTAGAACGAAGCGTTCTTCTGTAAATCATTCTATGCACGGATAAAACGTCTGCCAGAACCATTCCAATAACAAAAGCAAGAGCAATAAGGATATATTTGTTGTCAAGTTCAAACATCTCAAGGGGTTCAAAATCTCCGGTAGAAAAGATGTTCCAAAGCAAGACTGCAAGAATCAACAAAACATTAAACACCCAAAAGACGATGGTCATCTTCTTTCTTTTTGGCGTTTTTGTTTCATAAATTTCGGTGTTTGCCTCTTCAAGTTTTTCTTCAACTTGTTTGCTTTCTTCGGCAGAGAGTTCTCTTTCTGCTTCTTGTTTTCTCTTCTCTTTCTTTTCTTTAACTCTGTTTAATATGCGAGAAAAAAGAGATTGCCTTTTAGGTTTGACAATTTTCTCTTCCTTTTCAAGATCTTCTTTTTTCTCTTCTTTTTTCATTTTGTAATTATTATAAAAAACAACTTCATGTCAACCAACAGAAGTTGTTTTTGTCTCTCCTAATCTTTGTATAAATCCTTCACATTGTTAACAAATATTTCAATTGATTTTGTCTTATTCTTAAGTTCGTTCATATCCATATTTTTAAATACGGAGAAGTTGTCAGATTCAAGAGTTGAATATATGCTGTCAAATAATGTCTTCTGTGAGAAAATGTTTAAACGCTTTGAAGCCAAAGTTCTGATTGCTTGGTTTGGAAGTGAGAGTCTGTCTCCAACAACTTCAAACAAGTTTTCAATCTTTCCTGCGTAGAAGAAGATGTAGAATCCGTCTTCCGTTTCAACAATATCAGAAACATCTCCAATTTGTGCATTTCCTGCATTGTAAAGACTTAAAATTGCTTCTTTTATTCCGTCTTTGTCATAATTTGAATTTACAAGAGCTTGCGTTCCTGTTGCGTTCACTCCAAACACTGCATTATAGTCTGCATTTTTGTATGTTGTCTCTTCATTGTAAAGATAGAAATATTTTCTGTATGCTTCTGCCTTTTGAAGTGCAACGTTATAGTTGTAGTCTGCATCTTCTCCAGCGTCGTAGTTGTAAGCTGAAACAGCTTCATCAATCCTGTTTTTCAAGGAATTTACAGAGATGTGATTTTCAATTTCTCCTGTATCTGCATTTCTCACATTTACAAGTTCTCTGTTTGCATCAAAGATTTGTGCAACCAATTCGTCATATCTTGCTTTTGTGATAACATTGTTGTTTAAGTCTCTTTTGTATCCTTCCAAAAGTGTGCTGTCGCCATCTGCAAGATTGATTTTGATAGGTGCAACAAAGAAGTAGTTTGATGTTCCGTCGCCTTCCAAAATATAATCCATGTTTGCGATGTCGCTGAGCATCTTTTCTGCATAGTCGCTTCCGTTTTGCAATTTGTATGTTGTGTAGTCAGCATTGACTTTGTCTGTGTAAGCATCTAAAACATCTCTTACCCAAACGCTTGAAACATCTGCGTCTTGATGTTTGCTTGTGTTGAAGATTTCTTCGTATTTTTGAACAAGATAGTTGTCTTTCAAGATTTTGTAAACTCTGTTAAGTTCAAACATAAACCAATCTTTGTTTGTCTTGTATTCAAGATACCCATAGTTGTTTTTGATGGCTGAAATATATTTTGTGTAAGCACCTTTCCATGCTTTTTGGTTGTTTTCGCTTCCAACATTTAAATCTGCTTGGATTTGGTCATACATTTTTTCTTTGAAAAGTTTTTTCTCAAAGTCATAAACATTTCCAGCGTCATCTTTCTTTACTTCATAAGTTGCTCTTGTTGTTGAAGCAGGAGTTTTTCTTCTTATCACAAGGTCGTTGTCAATGTAGACCGTTGATGTGTAATCCTTGAACAAGTCTGATGATGTGTCGTCGCTTGAATTTTCGTCAGAACTCTTGTATCCGTCTACATAAGATTGAAGATTGGAATAAATTGCATCATAAGTTGAATTCCAAAGATAAGATGTTTCTCTGTCATTCAAAATTTCTTCTCCCAAATCTTTATAATGAACAGCAACGGCTTTTCTTGTGAGATAGTTTTCAATGATTGAATCAATTGTTGTGTTTATTGCTTTCTCTTTTGTGTAGCCATAGTTTTGAACATAATTGTATCCATAGCTGTTGTAAGCTGTGATAAGTTCTGACTTTGTGATTTCGTCTGTCGTTTGGTCTTGATAAGTTATTGTTGCAACAATTGCGTTGTAATAATTTACATCGTTGCGTGTGATAAGATTACATCCGGTCAAAACCGAAAGACTCAAAACGATTCCAAGTAGTAATGCTATAAATTTTCTTTTCACTTTTTTGTTCTCCAAATTTTCGTTTAACTGCTTTATTATATACTATAATAAAATAAATTTCAAGTGATTGAGTGCTTTTTCTCAATCTTTTTTAAAGCCAAGTGCATTTGAAAAAATCTCAATCAAAAGGTCAATTTTGTCAACAACGCTGCCCTGTGCATTAACTTTCAAAACAGGCAATTCTTCAAATTTCAAAAGTGTTTCATAAAACCTAATAACGCTTGACAACCTTTCGTCAATTATTTCCGTAGACTTGTAAAAATAAACTGAGCAGTCGTTGGAATTTACTCTGACTTTGTTGACATTAAATTCACTTGCCAAATTTTTTAAATATGCAATTTTACACAAATTTTCTACTTCCGTAGGCAATTCTCCGTTGCTTTCAACAAGTTGGTCAATGGTTTCGTCATAATCTTTTTTGCTTGAAATCTGACTGATTTTGTTGTAGAAAATAATTCTTTCTTCCTGTGAAGAAATATAATCTTCGCTGATATAGGCGCTGAGTGAAAGTTCCATTTTTATCTCTTTTCTTGTCGCAACTTTTTGTCCAGAAAGTTCTTTTGTTACTTCTTCCAAAAGTTTTACATACATGTCATAACCGACTTTTTGCATATGACCATGCTGTTCTTTTCCCAAAACATTTCCTGCGCCACGAATCTCCAAATCTCTGACGGCAATCTTAAATCCACTGCCAAGTTCCCTAAATTCTTTTATGGCATCAAGGCGTTTGTATGCATCTTCCGTCAAAATTTTTCCACCATCAAAAGTCAAATAGGCATAGGCAAGTTTGTCGGATCTTCCAATTCTTCCACGAATTTGATAAAGTTGACTGAGCCCAAGCATATCACAATCGACAACAAACAGCGTGTTAAGTGCCGGCAAGTCAATTCCGTTTTCAATCAACGTTGTTGAAATAAAAACATTAAACTTGTCGTCATACAAGTCGTTAATCGCTTTTGCCAACTCTTTTTCCATCATTTGTCCATGTGCAACACCAATTTTTGCCTTTGGCAAAAGTTCTGCAACGTGGTTTCTAAACTGATAAATCTCTGCAACTCTGTTAAACAAAACAAGCGCCTTTCCGTTTCTTGAAAGTTCTCTTGAAACAACGTCCTGCAAAAGTTGGTCGCTGTAAGGACTGACATAGGTTTGAATTGGAAGTCTCTCCCTTGGTGGTGTTGCAATAACGCTTATGTCCCTAATCCCAGAAAGCGACATATGCAAAGTTCTTGGAATAGGTGTCGCTGACAAAGTCAAAACATCTATGTCGGTTTTCATCTGTTTGATTTTTTCCTTATCCTTTACACCGAAACGCTGTTCTTCGTCAAGCACCAAAAGCCCTAAATCCTTAAAAATTAAGTTCGAATTCAAAATTTTGTGTGTTCCAATCAACAAATCAACTTCGCCACGTGCAACTTTTTTGTAAATTTCTTGCGTCTCTTTTTCGGTTTTAAATCGGTTTAAAATCTCAATTCTAACACCAAACTTTGACATTCTTTCTTTTGCGCTTCTATAGTGTTGTTCACTCAAAATTGTTGTTGGGCACAAAAATGCAACTTGTTTTCCATTATACACTGCCTTAAAAATTGCACGAAATGCAACTTCCGTTTTTCCAAATCCAACATCACCACAGATGAGCCTGTCCATAATTTTTGGACTTTCCATGTCTAAGTCAACATCAATCACGGCTTGAGCCTGGTCTGGAGTAAGATCGAAGACAAAGGCTTCTGCAAACTGCCTTTCAAGTTGTTCGTCCCTTGAATATTTGAAACCAACGTTTTCTTCTCTTTCCTTATACACCTTTGCAAGAGAAAGAGCCACTTCTTTCAAGTCATCTTTGACTTTTTGTTTTAATTTGTTCCACTCATTTGATCCAAGAGCATTTATCTTTGGGCCTTCTCCACCAACATAGGCAGAAAGCAGGTTTGTTTGTTCTGATGGAAGATATAACAGAGCCCCATTTTTGTATTCCAAAACAAAATAGTCTTTTTCAAACAACGAAAGTTTCATTCTTACGATGTCTTTGCATCTTCCAATCCCATAAAAAGAGTGGACGACATAATCGCCAACCTTTGGCAAATAAGAAAAGTTTTGCTTTCCTTTTTTGTAGTCCATTCTCTGCGTTTTATACATATCATCAGTGCCAATACCAATGATGTCAAAAGAAAGAAAACTGAAAGAA
>CAKJYB010000028.1 GCA_918241715.1 Clostridiales bacterium | reverse complement strand
TTCGTTCGGAATTATCGAACAGAAAACAAATTGCCAATTTATTTTCAATTATTTTAAAATAAATATTTTTTAACCCATGAAAATTGTTTTCGGATATAATTTTTTGCACATTTTTTATGTTTTTTTGAATTTCCGGATCAGCAATTGGACAGCTGTCTATTGCAAAAAAACTTTTTGAATTTGCTCTAAAATATCCAACCTTTCCATCTTCCACTTCAAGTTTTATTTTGTTTCGATAACCATATCTTTTTTCACATTCAACAAAATCAATATCACCATCAAACCCGACTTTTGACATCTCTCTTGCAAGAATATGTTTTTTGATTTTTACTTCTTTTTCGTATGTACAATGTTGCAAGTCGCAACCACCACAAATGGCATAATATGGACACACAGGTTCAACCCTGTCAGCAGAGTTTTTTAAAACTTTCAAAATCTGGCCGTTGGAAAATGTTTTGGAGTCTCTCACAATTTTGACTTCCACTTCTTCCCCATCAAGAGCCTTTGGAACAAAAATAACCTTTCCGTCAACCCTTCCAACACCGGAGCCCGTATAACTTATGTCTGTTATTTCAACGTTTTTCTTCTTCATATACATCATTATAACACAAACAGACTCTTTGACAAAAACAAATTAAAAAATGTTTTCTTGACAAAAAGGTCTTTCTTGTTGTATATTAAATGTGCATAAAAATACACACTATTTCAATTTTTGCTATTAAGCAGGAGTGGCGGAATAACAGCCTTTGGCTGTTAGTGTTCGAAAACATAAAATGTTTTCTTGACTTGTGCAGGTCTGCCATTCCAATATTGACATCACTTAAAACTGCACACAATATCAAAATTTATTATTAAGCAGGAGTGGCGGAATGGCAGACGCGCAGGTTTCAGGTATCTGTGGTGGCAACACCTTAAGGGTTCAACCCCCTTCTCCTGTACCAAACAAAAAACCAAGCAAAATCAGCTTGGTCTTTTTTTATAACTCAACAACAAGATCTTCTTTTTTCAAAACTCCCATCTTTATAAGTTCCACAGCAACTTCGCCCCAATTTCGCACTTCGACAACGTTTTTATGTTTTATGTGCTCATCAGTCAAATCCCTAAAATAAAGGCATTTTATGCCGTTTTTCGCCAGTTCTTTTGTGTTTTCGGGATAATCTTCAATCATAAGCTCTATCCCGTTTTCACGGCAGGCTTCGACTTTTGAATCTCTCTTAAACAAAACCTTTTTGAAACTTAGTTTTTCTTTTTTCAGTCTGTTTGTTGTTGTTTCAATTTCATCTTTATGATAATTTCCCCTTGAAGTGATAACAAAAAGCTCATTTTCCTTTTCAAGAGCTTTTAAAACTTCTCTTGCAAACGGCATGAGTGGTGCCTTCCTTTCGACAGGCTCAGAGCATTTTCTTATGTATTCACTTGTCGTCTTCTTGTCCCAATTAAATCTGTCTTCCACCCACAAACCTTTATCGTTTACAACTTTTCCACCTTCAACATCAAGATTGAAGATGTCTGCATAAGCTCTAAACCAGTTTTCTGTATCAAACAAAACCCCATCTAAGTCAATCGCAATTTTCATGTTTACTCCTATGTATAATTTAACACCCCAACCCACAACATGTCAATTTTTTAAAAAGTCTTCTCTCTGGACAATAAAAAAGACAGAACTTTCGTTCCGTCTTTTCTTATTGTTTATTAACGATTAAGGTCTTGTGCATCTTGTGCTTGTTGGTGAACGTCATAAACAGTGTAGTCTTCAACATTGTCACCGAACGCACTTGTTAATGAAATCTTGAGTCTTCTTCCTTCGCTAGCTTTTACAGATGCAACGCTGTAGATTATATTTTCTTCTACACCATTTCCATTATGTTGAATCCAAGCACCATTTCTGTATTCAAAACCACCTTCATTATCACGTACTACATAACTTTGTCTCTTTACATGTTCTGCATTTGGATATACTTCCAAACCTTCAACAAAGTAGTAGTTGTCAAGTGCGTTTCCGAAAATGCTTTCTCCTTTTGCATTAACAATCACTGCACTGCCATTTGGTGCGTTTTTAATCTCACCTTCAGCAATTCTTTCTGTTATAGGGGTGTTTCCGTCACCATTAAGGAGACAAACTGTTAATGCATTATTATTTTCTTGTACACCAAATACGATATCGTCATTTGTACCAGCTTCACCATCAGGTCCATTGTTAACTTGTACTTCTGTATAAGTCAATCCCGTTTTTTCTGTCAATGCTGTCATAACTTCGTCCATTGTATAATCCTGAGATGTAACCTTTACACCACTTTCTTTTGCATTTGAAATCGCTTCCATAGCACCAGTTATAACGTATTGTTTTTCGCCTCCAAGCAAAAGAGTCCAGTCTGCAACATACTCATCTGAAACAACAAGTTTTGCATTGTCATCATATACTGCTGGCAAGAAACCATTGTTGATATATGCTGTTGTCATTTCGCTTACAAGACCTTCTGTATAGGCATGTTTTGATGTTGTTTCATATCCAAACTTGTTGTTAAAGTATTGTTGAGCACCCAATTCGTGGAAGAATGGGAAGAATTTCCAGTCTTGTTGTTGATAATTTGCCTTACCATAACCTTCTACAACAATGTCTTTTACAAGATCCAAACGAGCTTTTCCATCTTGAACAATAGCCAAATTTTGAATCTTTTTGCCGTCTGTATGTCCTTTTTCAAGGTTCATATTGTATGCACTTTGTGTTTCATCTTCAATTTGATTTTCTGCTGCCCATGTTGTTGCTCCCCAAGCTCCCAAAACTCCAACTGTAACAAGCCCAACGG
>CAKJYB010000027.1 GCA_918241715.1 Clostridiales bacterium | reverse complement strand
TGGCAAAAAATACAAAAACTGCTGTGGAAGAAACGAATAGAAAAAACAAAGGTAAAAAAGCAAAAATTTGATTCCGAATGCAGATTTTAACAAAAAAAACAGCAAATTTTGCTGTTTTTTTGTTTTATTTTGTCATTGTTTGATTTTCTTCTCTTTCAATTTTTAAGGCCAATGCTTGAATGGTGTTTGTGTTTTCGTCAAAGTGTCTTTTGGAAAGAACGTCTGTTTCAAATGTTGCTTTATCCATGTCTAGTGTTTGGAAAGGTTTGTGAGATGAAAGGAATTTCAAACTTTCATAAATCATTTTGTTCTTTACAACTTCTTTAAGCATTTTTACGTCAAACTTTCTGCAACAATTTTCAAGAACGCTTTTTGACTTTTCAATGTTTTCTTTTTGGATAGAAGGAAACTCTTGTGTGTTTACAGAAAGTCTGTTGAAATAGCCGGCGTTTTTGTAAACTCTCTTGTATGGAGATTTTTCCCAAAGATCTTCTGACACTTTGAGATAATATCTTAAAAGTTCTTCTTCAGGTGTTGATGGAATCTTTTTTACAAAATTTTCTTCTTCAACGTTTGAAAGTCTTGTTTGAATGGCAAGGGAAATTGCAGGAAGATCTATTCCACTTGCAACAAGTTTTTCTTCAAAAAAGTCTCTCCAACGCGAAGCATCTTCGTTTTTTTCATTTTCTGGGTTGTAGATTGAAATAAACAACTTCAAGTTTTCATATGGGGAAAACCTGTTGATTCTGAGAAAACTTTCTTCTGCTTTTTTTGTATATGCAGGAACAGGAATGTCCAACTTTGAAAAGCCCAATGCTTGTTTATAGAAAAAGTTTACAATTTCTGTTTCGGTTGGGTCTTCTTTTCCAAGTTCTGATTTGTCTTCAAGCAAAGATAAAAGCATCTCAACGCCTTCTTGCCTAGAGATCCCTTCTCTGCTTGGAATAAGTGAAAAATATACTGAGTTCATCGTGTTCTCCTTTGATGTAGGCACAATTCTACCATAAAAAGAGTTTTTTGTCAAGATGGGAGAAAGATGGTTTTATTTTGGGCAAACACTTGACATTTATATATATTATATGTTATTTTATTGTCAGCAGTAGAGATTGCTGTCCTTGTTTTTTGTGCAGAACAAAAAACCATCAGTCCAAAAGGAGGTAAAAAGATGAATAAGTATGAACTTATGTTTATCATCGCAAGCGACGTTGCTGAAGAGAACAGAGAAGCATTGATTGAAAAATTCAAGGCTTATGCTGAAGCTCACAAAGGCAAAGTTGAAGGCGTTGAAAAACTCGGCATGAAGAAATTTGCTTATCCAATCAACTTCAAAAACGAAGGATTCTATGTGCTTTTCAATTTGGAAATGCCAGCAGAAGAAGTTGACGCAATGGGCAAACTTATGAACATCACCGACGGAATCGTTCGTCAAATGTTTGTAAGAAAATAGTTTTTAAATAGGAGAAAAATTATGAATAAAGTTGTATTGATTGGAAATTTGACAAGAGACCCAGAACTTCAAACCACAAATGGTGGAGTTTCTGTATGCAGATTTGCTCTTGCAGTAACAAGAAGATTTGCAAATTCTGACGGAGAAAGAGATGCTGATTTTATCAACATCACAGTTTGGAGAAACTTGGCAGAAACATGCCACAAATATTTGAAGAAAGGCTCAAAATGTGCAGTTATTGGAAGAATTCAAACTTCAAGTTATGATGCACCAGATGGATCAAAGAGATACACAACAGACGTTGTTGCTGACGAAGTTGAATTTATCAGCACAAAGAATGGTGGAGAAGAAGGCGAAGGAGCAACATTTACAGCTCCAGCACAAAAAGCTTCATCAAAAAAGGAAACGGCAGAACTTCAAGAAATTGATGACGACAGCCTTCCTTTCTAATCAAATCTAAAAAGGAGTAGAAAATGAGCGAAGCAGTTAAGACTGAAGAAAAGGTTATGCCAAAGAAGACACGTAAACCTGCGAAGAAAAAGGTTTGTGCTTTCTGCGTAGCTGGTGAAAAGACAATTGACTACAAAGATGTAGCAAAAATAAAGAAATACATCACAGAAAAAGGCAAAATTTTGCCAAGACGCCAAACAGGTGTTTGCTCTTATCATCAAAGAGAACTTTCAAATGCGATTAAAAGAGCAAGAAATATGGCACTTCTCCCATATGTTGGAGACTAATTTTTAAAAAGGAGTAAAACATGAAAAAGGAAATCCATCCAGATTATCATGAAGTTACGGTTGTTTGTGCATGTGGAAACACATTTAAAACAGGTTCTTGCGTAAAGGGAGACACACTTAAGATTGATATCTGCAACAAGTGCCACCCATTCTACACAGGAAAGAAGAAAGTTGTTGACGCAAGTGGAACGGTTGAAAACTTCAAGAAAAAATATAATCTTTAATTGAAATAAAAAAGGCTTCAGATTGTGTGGAGCTTTTTTTCTTTTTTGCACGACATAAAGGGAGAATTGTTTTACTTTGTCTGCAAAATATGATATCATTTTAAAACCTAGTGGAGATAGTATGAAGAAACAAAAAATTTTGATAACATTTATAGAATCAGGGTTTGGTCATATCACAAGTGCAAGGTCCATTTCGGACAGCTTGAAAACAAAATACGGAAACAAGTATGACATTGAAGATTGCTACATAATGAAAGGCAGTAAAAATGGGTTGAAGTTTGAAAAATTTTTGACGCATCAAACTCAAGCAACAAACAAAATCCGTGGTTATGGCTTTTTTATTTTGGGGCTTTTAAAACTTTTTGGTGGAGTTCATTTGATGCGTGGAATCCACAGAAGTCTTTTTAGAAAATACACCAAAACGATTATGGCAGAATTTGAAAAAAGAAAGCCAAAAGTTATTGTAAGCACGCACTATTTTCTCACATTCTGTGCAAGTGAATATAAGGCAAAAGTTGACAAGGATTGCATTGTGGTAACTTACAACCCAGACAACAACGTGCACACCTGGTGGGACGGAAGAGACATCTTCATAAACAACAACGAAGACGCAACAAAAGAAGCGATTGAAAAGCACAAATTCAAGAAAGAAAACGTTAAATCAGTGCCATTTACTGCACGAAAAGCCATCATTGAATCAAACTTGACCAAAGATGAGTATAGAGAAAAATTGGGCATCGACAAGGATAGATTCTGTGTTGTTGTTGCCGATGGTGGCTATGCGCTTGGAAAGTGCAAAAAAGTTACTAAAGAGCTTTTGAAAACTGACAGAAAAATCACAATTGTTTCTGTTGCTGGAAAAAATGAAAAAGTGTTAAACTATTTCAAAAAATTGCAGGTTAAAGACAACATAAAGTTTATGCCAATGCCATTTTTGACAAACATATACGAATATTATGGTGCTGCCGACTTGTTTATCACAAAGGCAGGGCCAAATGCCATTTTGGATTGCGTTTATATGGGGACGCCAATTTTGGTGGACTATTATCCACACCCAATTGAAAAGGCGACAAAACATTTGTTTGTTGATAGCTTTGGCTGTGGAGAATATATTTCTTCTCCAAGAAAAATAAGAAAGAGAGTTGAGGAGTTTGTTGACAATCCAAAACTTTTGGAAGACTACGCAAAAAACACAAAGAAAGTTGACAAAAACAAAAATGGGGCAAACGATATTGCAGACATCATAGACGCCGAACTTTCAAAACAAAAGAAATAACAACCTTTCTGGCTGTTATTTTTTTGTTGTTTGGCAATAATTTTCTTATGATTTGTTTTCCAACAATAAATGGTGTAAGCGTTGTTCAAGACAACAAACAAGTCCTTGTGGCGATAAACCAAAATGGCGAAAAGAAACTTAAAAGTTTTGCCTGCAAAAACAAGGTGATATTTTGGCATTATCCGTTTGCAAGGGGGTTGCAGTTTTTCTTTTGTGGGATTTGGGGGCTTTTGGAATCTTTTTTGTTGGGCCTTGAATTTTTACAAAAGAAAGAAAAAAGAAACAGATGGTTTTATGTTTTTCTTGCAATTTTTCTTTTGTTTTCGATTGTCTTTTCTGTCGCATATTTCGGTTTTTTGCCGGCCGAACTTGGTTTTTTGATTGTTGGAAGAGAAAAAAGTGAGTTTTTAAGAAATTTTTGTATTGCCAGCATAAAAGTTTGTTTTCTTGTTGCTCTTGTTCTTGCTTTAAGGTTTTTGCCTTACGTAAATGAGATTTTTAGGTTTAACACTGCTGTAGAAAAGGAGATTTTGCAAAAAAGCAAGTGTTGTGATGCTCCCAATTTGCTGAATTTTATTGTTTTTGTTTTCATTTTGGACGCTGTTGTGATAACATTATTTGGAGTAAAACTTGGTGCAATTCTAAACTTTTTGATTTATGTTGCAGTTTTTCTTCTGTGCGTTTCTGTCAGTTATGAGTTTTTGATTTTGATTGAAAAGAACAGATTTTTTTCTCTTTTGAAATACATGACTTTTTGGCTTGTTTCAGCAAAGCCAAGCAGGACTCACAGAGAAGTTGTTTCAATTGCACTTACCGAAACAAACTTTTTGAAAAAAGGAAGAGATTTTATGAATGACGAAAACAAAAAGTCGTTTTCTGTTGTGTATACAGAAGTAAAAAACAAACTTGCATCTGCAGGAATAACTGACAAAAGTGATGCAGAGTGGATTATTGCAACGGCACTTTCAAAAAGCCGTGGGGAAATCAGGCTTATACCATATGTTTCTGAAAAACAATACGCCGACATCATGAAAGCGACCGAAAGAAGAGCCAAAGGGGAAAGTGTTGACAACATCTTTGGGTTTACAGAATTTTATGGCTTGCGATTTGATGTCAACAAAAAAGTTTTGACACCAAGAATGGAGACAGAACTTTTGGTAGAGCAGGTTTTGAAAGCAGAAAAAAATTTTAAAAAATGCACAATTCTTGATTTAGGAACGGGTTCTGGAGCAATTGCTGTTTCTGTTGCAAAAAACTGCAACGCAAGCGTTACGGCAATTGATGTAAGCAAATCTGCACTTGCCACAGCAGAAACAAATGCCAAGAAAAATGGGGTTAAAGTTGAATTTGTTCATTCAAATTTGTTTGATAACTTGAAAAGAAAGCGCAAGTTTGATATAATTGTGTCGAATCCACCATATATTCCAACAGAAGAAATTGCAAAACTTGACAAAAACGTCAGAGAATGTGATCCATCTTTGGCACTTGATGGTGGAGAAGATGGCCTTGATTTTTACAGACAGATAGTTGCCCAAGCAAAAAACAGACTTAATGCAAACGGACAAATCATGTTTGAAGTTGGAAAAGGGCGGGCACCAAGCGTAAGAAAACTTTTGCGAAATGCAGGTTTTAAAGAAATCAAAACCATAAAAGATTATAATAAAATAGAAAGGATTGTAAGTGGAACAAACGTATAAAGAAATTTTAGAGAAAACACAAAAATCGAAAGAAAGGTATGATGAGCTCACAGACCTTATTTCTCGTCCGGAAATTATTGCAGACAACCTTGAATGGAAAAAACTTGTCAAAGAAAGAAGCTCCATTGAAGATGTTGCACTTGCATATGTCGATTTGAAAAAACTTGACGAAGATTTGCAAGGGTGCGAAAATGACTTAAAAAACGAAACAGACGCAGAAATGAAAGACCTTTTTGAAAATGAAATTCAAAACCTTAAAGAAAAGATAGAACAGAAAGTTGAAGACATAAAGATTTTGCTTCTTCCAAAGGACGAAAATGATGACAGCAACGCAATTATTGAAATTCGTTCAGCTGCCGGTGGGGAAGAGTCTGCACTTTTCTGTCTGGAACTTTGCAGAATGTATAGCCATTATGCAGAAAAACGCAGATGGAAAGTTGAATATATTGATGTGTCAGAAACTGAAATCGGTGGAATCAAGGAAGCGACTTTGATGATAAGGGGCAAAGGTGCATACTCCCGTATGAAATACGAAAGTGGTGTACATAGAGTTCAAAGAGTGCCAGAAACAGAAAGTCAGGGAAGAATTCACACATCAACATCAACCGTTGCATGTATGCCAGAAGTTGAAGATATTGACATCGAAATTCAAGACAAAGATTTGCGTATAGACGTTTATCACTCCGGTGGAGCTGGTGGGCAGAACGTCAACAAGGTTGAAACGGCAATTCGTATGACATACTTGCCACTCAATATTGTTGTTACATGCCAAGATGAAAGATCACAGCTTAAAAACAAAGAGAAAGCGATGGCAATTTTGAAGTCGAAGATTTATGACTATTATGAAGAACAGCGAAACAGCGAATATGATGCAAACAGAAAAAGCCAGGTTGGACGTGGAAACAGAAACGAAAGAATCAGAACTTACAACTATCCACAGGGCAGGGTTACAGACCACAGAGTAAATGTTACATCATACGACCTTAATGGTGTTTTGAATGGCGACCTTGATCAGTTTATTGATGCAATGATTTTGAAAGAAAGGACAGAGTTGTTGCAAAACTTACACTAAAAAGACAATAAAAAAAGCATCTCAAAAGAGATGCTTTATTTTTATCTATATATTAGACATGAAGGAATGTTCTAGCTGTAGCAACAAGTGTTCTTACTGCTGTTGTTGAAGTTTCGCCGTCTTCAGCTTTCTTTACTGTAGCACTAAGAATCATAGGTACTACTACGTTGAAGATAAGGATAAGAACAATAACAACAATAATTGATACTATGATGTTGATAAATCTCTTTTTGTTTTCTTCACGTTGTTCTGCAGATTCTGATCTAGCCATTTTTACACCAACATAAATTGCGTAAACGGCACCAGCAGCACCAACAAGAGCAAGAGCAACCCACATAACTTGTGATAATGTGTTAAGAAGTTTTCCTACCCATTCACCAGCCCATGTAGCACCTGACTCATCAATAAATTGTTGCCAAGTTGTTGCAACCTTACCAAACATTGAACCAAAATTCATACAACCTTCCTCCTTCATTTAATTTATTTTTTGCAAAGAACAAAAGAATATTCTTTTGATTTACAATATGATAATAGCACAACAAAAACTTTTTTCAAAACGATTTGACAAAATTTTTCAAAAAAATTTCTAAAAATTTATTAAAAAATAAAAAATAAAGAAAAAAGACAAAAAAATATTTAAAAAATTATTTTTCTGTCCTTATTTTAGGCATTTTAAATGCTTTTGAATATTTGATTATAATATTTTTGTCAAGATTATTTTATTGAAAATTTGTTCCAAAACATCTGTTGCAACCAAAAAAACCTGTTTGGTTGTTGCCAAACGTGTTGTTTGTGTTTGTCAATCCAAGCAGAAGCAAGAGTAAAATGTTTGTGTTTGTTGCAAGATTTGTGTCTTCTTTTGAACTTAAAACAGAAAGAAGAAACACCCATAAAAACTCTTGTGTCATAAAACCCCCTTTTACAAAATAAATTGTTTTTCTTTTTTCTTCGACAAATTTCTGATTGCCGATTTTTCTTTTGTCTGTCAAAATTGTTATGTAGATGTGTCTAGGTATACATATGAGCAAAAAACATTTTTTGACAAGGAGATATTATGGAAAACGACAAACTTATCAAAATATCAGAAAGAAACAAGTATGAAGTGCAAAAACTTATTCCGGGTGAGAGAGAAATTTCAAAACTTGCACTTTATTTTCAAAGTTTTGCTGATGAGACAAGAATAAAAATTCTGTCAGCCCTTTCGATAAGGGATTTGTGCGTCAACGATCTGTCTGCAATTTTAAAGACAAATCAGACGACAATTTCGCATCAACTTAAGGCCTTAAAGGTGCAGGATATGATTGACTTTAGAAGAGAAGGAAAAATTTTGGTCTATCACATAAAAGACACGGCAGTAAATGATATGATGATGTATGCTGTCAAAAATTTGGGATAGTTTTTAACTTGACAAGAATAACTCAGTTAAGTAAAATGACATTATGGAAAAAATGTTGCTACACTCTTGCTGTGGACCTTGCTCCACCGTGTGCATTGAAAGGCTTAAGGACAGGTATGACTTGACCATCTTTTATTACAATCCAAACATAGAGCCTGTGGAAGAATATGAAAAGAGAAAGGTTCACCAAAAAATTGTATGCGACCATTTTGGAATCAAATATGTTGATTTCGACTATGACAATGGTGCATGGAGAAAATTTGTTGAAGGACTTGAAAACGAAAAAGAAGGTGGGGCAAGATGCACAAAATGTTTTTTCTATAGACTTGAAAAAACTGCAAAATTTGCATGCGAAAACAATTTTGACGTGTTTACAACCACTTTGTCAGTCAGTCCATACAAAAATTCTGCAACAATAATTGAAGTTGGAAAACAACTTGAAGAGATTTACAAAATCAAATTTTTGGCAGAGAGTTTCAAAAAAATGGACGGATATTTAAGAAGCATTCAGCTTTCAAAAGAACTTGGACTTTACAGACAAAACTATTGTGGGTGCCTGTATGCCTGCAGATTCAACAAACAAAATAAGGGAGAAAAAGTTGAGTAGATTTGACAACAATTTTATTCAAAATACAAAAAGAGACATCAAGAATGAAAAGAACAAACTAAACTTGTTTTGGTTTTGGTCAATCCCACTTTACATCATTCTTATCTTTTTCTTCATCTTTTTTACTTGGTATACGGTTTTCACCACAACGCACAGCTATTATCTTGTGCAGGGTGCTTCCATGAAAAACACTTACAATTCTGAGATAGATGACACAGATAAAAAATCGGTTGTTGACGCAGTTTATGTAAACAAAAATGACAAAGTGGAAATTTTTGACGTTGTTGTTATTGACAATAGTAGTGATTCCATTATCAAAAGGGTTGTGGGGCAGGCTGGAGACTATGTTTCAATTGTTGCAGGAGAATATGATGGCGTAAATTGCTTCTATCTTTACAGAATTTCTGCAAAAAAGTTTGAATCAATGAGCACGGAAGAAAAAGCAAACTATGTTGACACTGCGCTTGTTGAAGACTCTGGCTCATACAGAATAAAGAGTTATAAAGATTGGTTGTCAAATACGTATACAAAAATAGAACATGACGGAATAACTTATGAAAAGAAGTTTTATGACAGGTTTTTGGAAGATCAAAGCAAATATGACTATTTTAAATCGAATGCCGGAATTATATATGTAAAAGTGCCAACTGGCAAGGTTTTCTGTCTGGGAGACAATCGTGCACACAGCCAAGACAGCAGATATGATGGCTTTTATGACTTGAAACAGGTTGTTGGAAGAGTGGAAATTGTCATTTACAATCAAAACTTTGGAAACAGATTTTGGGGTGTAATTAAGTATTATTTTGCAGAAATTGAAAAATTTTTCGCAAGATAGGCGTTTTTATTGATAAATCGTTTGTTTTTTCGGTGTTTTTGTGATATTATAACAATAGCATGAAAGTGCAAATAAAAAGAAAAAAGGAGAAATTTATGAATAAAGGCGAATTCGTAAAAGCAGTTGCAGAAAGAGCAAATTGCACACAAAAAGACGCAGGAATTGTTTTTGACGCTTTGGTTGACACAATTGTTGCAGCACTTAAAAAAGGAGAAAAGATTTCAATCCCAGGATTTGGTTCTTACGAACTTGTAAAGAAACCAGCAACAACAAAGTTGAATCCTGCAACAAAGAAACCTATCAAGGTTCCTGCACACAAAGTTCCAAAATTCAAATTTGGAAAGAGCTTTGTAGCTGTTTTTAACAACTAATATAAACAATTAGCCAGCAATCAGCTGGTTTTTTGTTGCAGAAAAAGAGTTGTCAGGTTGACAACTCTTTTTCTAAATCGATTATGATATATCCCTGTGGCAATTTGCAGACGGGGCATTGTTTAAAGCCCTCTTTTGCGATTTCAACGTGTCCACAGGAAGAACATTTCCATTCTGTCTGCTTATCTCTTTTGTAAAGTCGGTTTGAGTTGTATAGTGTCGACAAATAGTCCAAAATCTTTGCGTGCGTTGCTTCAATCTTTGCAATTCTATCAAACATCTTTGCAATTTCTTTAAACCCTTCGTCCTTTGCTATTCTTGCAAAACTTGGGTATATGTTTTGAGCTTCTGACACTTCGTTTTTACATTCTTCGACCAAACTTGTCTTCAAATCCGGCATCTCAAACGGAAATCCGGCTTCGATTGGAATGTTTCTTACATTCCCTTCGCTGTATTGCAAAATAAGGTCATAAAAAACTTTTGCATGAGCCATTTCATTTTTTGCCAAAGTCTTTAGTGTGTCGGAAAGGAATTGCATTTGATCCTGCAAGGCCATTTTTGACATAAATTGATATCTTGCTCCCTCTTGACATTCTCCGGCAAAAGACCTTGCAAGATTTATTTTTGTTGTGCTGTCATTAAAATTCATGTTTTACTCCTTTTCAAAAAGCAGTATTGACAATTTTTATGCTTTTAAACATTTGCATTTTTTTTGTTTTTTGTTTAGAATATAACTATAAAAGAAGGAGAAAAAATGTTTCTTGGCGATAAGGGAAAAGAAAAAACCCCAAAATACAGAAATGTCAGATACAACTATGATGTTTTGATTGATGACGAAAAAAAGTCTCTTTTGAAATTGTCGCAAAATCTTGGGTTTTACGACATTGTTTTTGACGAAAAAATCAAAGATGTTGAGACATGTTATGACACACCAACAAATCTTTTGACAAACACCGGCCTTATTATCAGAAAGAAAAACACCCCACAAAGATCTTATTTCACTCTTATCAGACTCAGCGACTTAAGACGTGTAGAAGACAGAGAGAGAAAAGAATTTTTGGGAGAGTGTGAACCAAAAGATCAGCCAAGCGATTTTCCTGTGCAAATTGCAGACAAAATCAACGAAGTTTTCAACAATCTCTTCACGGTTAACCTTGTTGACATTATCAAACACACAACGCCATACATTGTTTGCGAACTTAGTGGAAACAGATATAAAATTATCAGTGGAACAGGTTATGAAGCAGAAGTTTGCTTTGAATGGATGAAAGTAAAAAACATGAGAAACGGCAAAAGAGCAAGACTTAGAAACTTTTCCGTTGCATTTTCTCTTGATCCAAATTATGAAAAAGAAAGAGAACATATTTTGTGGGTGATTGAAAGATATTGCAAAGAGTTTGTTCCACTCACCAAAAACCACCTTGAAGTAGCTGAAATTGCTGTAAGAACACGTGTTCCAAAAGAAAATCCAGAAGCACAAAAGGGCAAGGGTAAGGGCAAAAAGAAAGAAGAAAGACAAGAAGAAGGCGAATAACCTTCTTTTTTTGTTTAAGCAAGAGTTTTCGACTCTTCTTTTTTTGTTTGGACAAACATATATTAAGATGTGAAGAAAAAGCGTCTTGGTTTTGGAACAAAACTATGCTACGGAACGGGGAATCTTGGGTATGGTGCCATGGGGCAGACCATATC
>CAKJYB010000026.1 GCA_918241715.1 Clostridiales bacterium | reverse complement strand
ATTTATATACATTTTTGTGGCAACAATGGAAAAACCTTTCTCTTTAACCATACGTTCAAACTTTTCAATTTCGCTTTTATTGAGCAGCAATTTTCTTGTTTTTCTTTCATCTGGTTTAAAGGAAGTGGTCTTTTCGTAAGGTTTGATGTAAGCATTTTTCAAAAACATTTCACCATTTTTTACTATGACAAAACTATCTGTCAAACTTGCCCCACCATCTCTTACAGACTTAACTTCACAGCCTTCCAAGACAATTCCGGCCTCTACCAAGTCTGAAACGAAGAAATCAAAAAACGCTTTCTTATTGTTTGAGATAACCTTCATTTCCTTCTCCATTATATCATTATAGATGTTTTATTTCAATAGCATTTAGCAAAAAATTGCATACAAATCACGTTTTTTTGCAATTTTTGTAAATTTTTCTGCTTTTTTGTTTCTAGTTTTCAAAAATCTTAAAGTCAATATTTCTTGCCTGAAGACTTACGTTTGTAAGCATAACTTTGATTTTGTCTCCAAGTGAGAAAACGTGTGAAGCACCCTTAAGTTTGAGTTGTTTTTCAAGGAACAAATATGCATCATCAGGCAAATCAGAAATTTTTATAAGCCCTTCAACCGTGTTGTCAAGCGAAACAAAAATTCCAAAATTTGTAACGGAAGAAATTGTTGCATCAAAGACTTCCCCAACTCTGTCTTTCATAAGGTATGCTTTCCAAAGATCATCAACATCTCTTTCTGCATAGTCGGCATTTCTTTCACAAGAAGAAGATTGCTCCGAAGCTTCGTATGTAAATTCTTCAAGTTCTTCCTTTCTTGTCTCCGACAACTTCCCATTTTTGTGGAGCCACTCTTTTATGATTCTGTGAATAGTCAAGTCTGGATATCTTCTGATAGGTGATGTAAAGTGGCAATAATCAACAAGTGCAAGACCAAAGTGCCCCAAATCTTTGTTTGCATATTTTGCCTTTGGCATAGCACGCAAAACAACCTTGTTTACAACATCTTTTGTGTTGAGATTTTCAACGCTGTCCAAAATTTCTTGGAAATAAATCGGTTTAATTTCGTCAGGAACTTGTGGATATCTTACACCAATTCCTTTCAAAAAATCGCATACGGAATAAACTTTTTCTTTTGATGGTGCTTCATGCACACGATATACAAATGGCACGCCACGCTTTGAAAAATGTCTTGCGATTGTTTCATTTGCAAGCACCATAAAGTCTTCAATAAGCCTGTGTGCTTCGTTTCTGTCTCTACGCTTAATGTCAACAGCCATTCCATTTTCGTCAAACACAAACTGAACTTCTGGAATGTCCAAATCAAGTGCACCACGCTTCTGTGTGTTGCTTTCCAAGATGTCGCAAAGTTCTCTCATCAAAACAAAATCTTTTTTAAGTTTTTTTGTTTTTTCGTTGAGAATATTTTCTGAAAGTGCTTCATGCACTTCTTTGTAAGTAAGCCTTGCCACACTTTTTATGAAAGATTCACAAATGTTATAGTCCTTTACGTTGCCCTTGAAATCAACTTTCATTATGCAAGAAAGAGTCAATCTTTCAACCCCTTCATTAAGTGAGCAAATTCCATTTGAAAGACCTTTTGGAAGCATAGGCAAAACTGATGTAGGAAAATAGACACTTGTGCCACGTCTAAACGCTTCTTCGTCAAAAACATTCCCCTGTTTTACGTATTCTCCAACGTCAGCAATATGCACGCCCACTTCATAATAATCTTCAAATTTTTTGATGTGAATGGCGTCGTCAAGGTCCTTTGCATCTGCACCATCAATCGTGAATATTGTCTCTTTTGTCAAATCAAGTCTGCCTTTCTTTTGTGCAGGCAAAACTTCTTTTGGCAGTTTTCTTTCTGCTTCAACCACTTGCCCCGGGAATTCTTCAAAAAGGTTGTGTTCTCTTATGATAGAAAGTTCCAAAGTTTTTACGTCGTCTTCATATCCCAAGATTTCATTTACAACACATTTGATTTTGTTCTTCTCTGTTCTGACAATCTTTGCCAAAACTTTCATATTTTTTGCAAGTTTAAGCCCCGTTTTTACAATTGGAACTTCCATGTTTATTCTTGTGTTGTCTGGGTCAAGAAAATAATTTCCTGCAACAACTGAAACAGCACCAACAATGTTTTCAAGCTCTTTGTAAATGCTTACAACTTCACCATCACAACCATCGTTTGTCTGCGACATGATTTTGACAATAACAAACTCTCCGTCAAGAGCTCCAAACGTCTTGTTTGCAGGGATAAAAATATCTTCGTTGAAGCCGTCTGCCCTTACAAAGCCAAAGCCTTTTGCCGTGCCAATAAACTCTCCCTTTACGTATCCATGAGATGGAATTGTTATAAATTTGTTTTTTCTGATTTCAAAAATATCTCCACTTGAAACAAGTGAATAAAACATTTTTTTGACGCTTGCTTCATCCTGATCTAATGCAGAAGAAAGAAATAAAAATAGTTTGTCTACATTTGAAAAAACCAAACTATTTTTATCAATCAATTCCAAAATTTTTTTCTTTTGGGTCATCTATGCAGTTGCTCCAACAGGCAAAATCAAGAAACTTACAAAATACAAAATTACACAAACAGCAATAACAATTGCGCCAATAATTGTGATAAGTTTCAATTTTGCATCACGTGAGCCACCCTTGTTTTGTGAGTAGTAGCTCTCCTGTTTTCCCGTGATAACATCTGTGTCTGCAGAATCTTCGTTTTGGAAGAGTGTTGCAACAATCATAACAACTGAGCAAGCAACAACGATACAGAATAAAACAATCCTAATAATAGGAAATGAGTTCGTCATCCAAATAGGATAACTTTTTAAAAGTGTGTTCATAATAGTCTCCTTAAAAATTTGTCAGTTTAGTTGGTAAATCTTGCAAAAGCCAAAAGTGCCATGATGCCGCCAAGAAGAACAATAAGAACAATTCTTCCCCATTTGATTGACTTGCCCTTGTTGTAGTTTTCTTTCAAGAAAGACAAAAGCAACATAAGAATGCAAACACCAAGAACGCTGAAAACAATATAGAAAGTGAGTGCACTCCATTTGAGAGAAACCCATTCTCTAAACTTTGTCCAAAGGTTTAAAAGCATTGACTCCATAATTTATCTCCTTAATCTAAGGATTATTTTATCATAAATTAAATGATAATACAACATTTTGACTCCATTTTTTCGTCTAAATTTAAAAAAAACATGTCAAAAATCATAAAAAGGAACAAAAACAACATTCCCTGCTCTTTTTGATAAAAGTTATTCAACAGATTGACAATGCTTGTACAAATATGATAAATTATTGCTTGTCAAGTATGCTGATGTAGCACAGCCGGTAGTGCACTGCCTTGGTAAGGCAGAGGTCACGGGTTCAAGTCCCGTCATCAGCTCCATGATAGAAAAACTGCACGACGTGCAGTTTTTTTGTTCTACGAACAAGGCGCTTTGCGCCACCTATCACTTCGCTGGGGCTAGTCGCCCAGCTCCATGTCAAATCATCTTGTTCTGGCATTTTTTAAAACAAACAAAAAAGCCCTTTCGGGCTTCACTTCGCTGGGGTCAGTTGTCCAGTTCTGTGTTAAAATATTTTGTTTAAGCAGTTTTTATTTATCTTTTAATAAATTCTCACAGACAATGTCGTCTTCTTTTTCTTGCACCACACTTCCGTGATTTGTGCTTAAATTCAAAAATGGAACATACACTTTCACAAACAAAGCCGTGTTTGTGTTTTCTGGGTCAGCAACAATTTGAACAGGGTCTTCATTTTCTTCAAGTGGACGATAATTCTCAAGTCTCTTGTTGTCGTCTTGATCATAAATCAAATCACTTTTGTAAAACTTAAAGCCATAGTTTTTATACATCTTAACAGCATTTTCATCACCATTGAAATGTCCTTCCAAAAATTGACGGCCGTTTTTTCCAGCAATATAGCCGGCACACTTCAAAATTGCACCAGCATATCCCCTTCCCCTAAAATCAATTTCTGAGCCATCTTTCAAAACCAATTTTTTGGTGCTTATAATAACAAGTCTTGCATCTCTTTCAATAACCACATTTGCGCATGCAGCTTCAAACATAACTCCATTTATAACATGGTTG
>CAKJYB010000025.1 GCA_918241715.1 Clostridiales bacterium | reverse complement strand
GTTTATGGGTTAATTAGAGTTGAAAATCAAACATAAACTACACACGTAGAAAGGCACTAAATGAGATTTTCGGACGAGGGTTCAATTCCCTCCGTCTCCACCAAAAATTGACAAATTTAAAAGGAAGGAATAATTTATGTTTTACTCTCTCTTGAATGAAATTGGCATCAACTCACTTATCTTGGACATTTTTATTATCTTGGCAGTTGTTGTTGCTGGGGCACTTATTTTCTACTTCTTGTGGGAAGCCTTTGTTGCCGGAGTTGAAAAGAACAAAAACAGACCAAAAAGAGAAGATGACCTTAGACTTGACAAAAAGGAAGAAAAAGGTTTTGCTGCTTATTCTTTGGACCATGAAGAACAAAAGCAAATTGAAGCACCTGTTGAAGAACAACCAAAAGAAGAACAACCAAAAGAAGAGCAACTTTCTCAGGAACAGCCTGCTGTTGAACCAGTGGCAGAGCCTGCAACAGAAAATGTAGAGCAAAACAACTTTGAAGAAGAAAAAGTTGCCGAATTTGAAGATTTCAACTTTGACGAAAATAAGATTGAAGAAATCAACGAAGAAAAAGCAGAAGAAGAGAGAGTTGAAGCTCAAGAAGAGATCTCTCAAGAAGATCGTGAAAATGCAGAGAGAAGAGCATATCTTGAAGCAAGAAGACAAGAACTTTTGAGAAGACTTCAAGAAGAGCAAGAAGACGAAAGCGAAGACAACGAAGAGCAGGAAGAGCAGGAAGAGACAGAAGAACAAGAAACTTTACAGGAAGAACCTGAAACAGAAGAACAAGAAGTTGTAGAAGAATCTGAGCCTGCAGAAGAAGAAGCTGAAGAAGCTGAAGAAGACGTTTCTGAAGAAAACGAACAATCCGAAGAAGAAACTGAAGAAGAATCCGAAGAAGAGACAGAAACAGAAAAAGAAACAGAAGAAGTTGAAGAAACGGAAGAAGACAGCTTGAGAGAAGAGAGAGAAGCTCTTGCAGCAGAAAAAGCAAGATACGAAGCAATGGTTCAAGAACTTGAAAATGCAAGACGTGCTTTGGCAGAATCACAGGCAGCAATGTTGGCTGCAAAAGAAGAGCCAAAGCCAGAACCAAAACCTGTTGTTCCACAACCACAAAGCGCAACTCTTGGACTTACGCTTTCTGAACTTAAAGAAAGACTTGCAGAAGCAGAAGAAAAACTTAGAGAAACAGAAAAAGAATTCAAACAAGTCAAGAAAGAATATATCCCACTTCAAAAAGTTTGGGCAATGCACGACAAGGACGAAAAGAAACTTAGACGTAAAGAAGCTCTTGTTGCAAGACAAAAAGTGTTGCTTTATGGCGTAAACAACTATGCTGACATTGACGAAGAGAAAGCAAAGAAACTTGCAGAAGACCTTGATCTCCTTGATGGACTTAAACTTTCCGTTCAACATTGTGAAGAAGTTATGAAAAACAACGAAGAAAGATATCCACTTCTTGAAAAGATGTATAAAGTGCTCAAGTTTAGAAATGACGAAATCAAGAAAGATATCGACATGTATACAGCCGAAATCGAAAGACTTGAAAATGGCGAAAATGAATAATAAAAAACACGGAATTCTCCGTGTTTTTTTATGCTATTTTTTTGTATATATTTTTGAGAAATCGAATTTTTCTATGCCTTTTAAATCAACCGAATTAAGATAGGAATAGTCTTCTTTTGGACCCTCTTTTTTAATCTTATCGTAATATTTTAAAAAATTTTTCATGAGACTGCCCATCTTGCTGTTTTCTGGCGCATAATCTGATGGGAGTTTGTTGTCGTTGTCGGCAATTTTTATTGTTTCTATGTCAACTGAAGCAATAAGCTCTGCAATATATGTGTTGTCAAAGGTGGCTGCCAAGTGAAGTGGCGTCAAGCCATTTTTGTCTTTTATGTAAATTGTTTTTCTGTCAGCTGAAATGATAAGTTTCACCATTTTGTTGTTTGCTGTTATGATTGCAATATGGAGTGGGGTTTGTCCATGCTTGTCTTGCTTTAAAAGGGTTTTGATATCGACACCAATGATGTGTTTTACAATTTCAATTTGGTTTTGCTGAACGGCTTCGTGAAGTGGTGTAAATCCTGCTTTGTCTTGGGCATAGAGAGTGTGTCTGTCTGCCTTTATGATTATTTCCACCATATCTAAGTTGCCTTCTGATGTAGCAACATGAAGTGCCGTGTTTCCACTTTTTTTCTTGTCGTAAAGGTTTTCAAATTTATGTATTGCAAGCCATGCTCTAAGGCGCATTCTTTCTGGTTTTGTAAGGCGTCTTAATGCAAGCATGTATTTTTCTTCTGTTTCAAGTTTTTGATAAACTTCTTCTTCACTTCTTTTTTTCATTTTTTACCCCTATATTTTGATTTTATGAAAAAGAAACAAGCTTGTCAAGAAATATAATTATTATAATTTTGTTTTACATTCTTACGCTTGTTTGATATAATGAAAACATGGAAAAACCATATCTTAAATCAATTCAAGACTGCCTTATAGAAACAGAATCTTCTGCTTCTGGTATTTCTTATCGTGCAGCAAAAGAACGTCTTGCAAAAAACGGGAAAAACGAACTTGTTGCAAAGAAGAAAAAGAGTGCTTTTTTGAGCTTTTTGGGGCAGTTTAAAGACATATTGATTATTGTTTTGATGATAACTTGCGTCATAAATATCGTTATGGGAATTATAAAAAAAGACTACAACGAATTTATTGATGCCGGAATCATTTTGGTTGTTGTTTTTGTAAATGCAATTATTGGCTATGTGCAGGAGAGAAATTCTGAAAAGGCGATGGAGTCTTTGAAGAGCCTTACAAAACCATATTGTGAAGTTATCAGAAACGGAAGAACAATCAATGTAAAAACTGAAGAAGTTGTTGTTGGTGATATTGTTGTTTTAGATGCAGGAGACATCGTTCCTGCCGACATAAGACTTATTGAAACGGGCTCACTTAAGATTGAAGAAAGTTCTCTCACCGGAGAGAGTGTTCCGGTTGATAAAGATGCAGACGCTGTTTTGGAAGAAAACACTCCACTTGCAGAAAGAGCAAACATGGCTTATATGGGCTCTGTTTGCACATATGGTCGTGGTGTTGGCGTTGTTGTTGCTTGTGGAATGGACACAGAAATTGGAAAGATTGCCACAACACTCAACGAAATCAAAGCAGAAGACACACCACTTACAAAGAGAATAAGAAAAACCGGACTTATTGCCACAATTGCAGTTTTCTCAATCTGTGCAGTCATCTTTATTTATGAACTTATTCTTGGTGGAGATTGGCTCAATTCATTTGCGATGGCAACGGCTATTGCCATTTGTGCGATACCTGAAGGTTTGCCTGCATGCAACACGGTTACGATGTCAATTGGCGTAAAGCGTATGAGTGAACAAAGGGCTATTGTAAAAAGTTTGCCTGCTGTTGAAACGCTTGGAAGCACTGAAGTTATTTGTTCTGACAAGACCGGGACTTTGACGTTAAACCAAATGACGGTAAAAAGAGTGTTCTATCTTGGTGGAATGTGCGAACAACTCAACGACGTAAAGCCGGTGCTTAATGTTGAAGGCGATGCAAATGACAGCATTATAACACTTGACGATGTTGCAGAAACAAACGCCACACCATTTAAAGACGATAGAACTTTCAATGAAATCATGCGCTGTATGCTTCTTTGCAACGATACAAGAATGAAACTTGAAGACAACAAACTTGAAACAATAGGAGACCCAACTGAAATTGCGCTGGTGCATTATGGATACAAGTTTGGCTTCAATAAGCAAAACTTTGATGGTCAGTTTGTAAGAATAAATGAAGTTCCTTTTGATAGTGAAAGAAAACTTATGTCAACAATACATGATGTTGATGGGGACAAAATAGTTTACACAAAGGGGGCTTTGGACAGCATTCTTTCAAGATGCAACAGAATTTTAGATGACGGAAAAATTAGAAGAATTACCACTGCCGACAAAGAACTTATTATGCAGAAAAACTTTGAATACGCTGACAGCGCACTTAGAGTTTTGGCTTTTGCCTTTAAGTCGGTTGACAAAGTGGGCAGACCAACAAGCAAAAACACAGAGTTTGATATGTGCTTTATTGGACTTGTTGGAATGATTGACCCACCAAGAGAAGAAGTAAGAGATTCCATCAAAGTCTGCAAGCAGGCCGGAATCAGAACTATTATGATTACGGGAGACCACAAGGACACAGCATTTGCGATTGCAAAAGATCTTGGGATTTGCAACGATAGGGCAAGGGCAATCACAGGGCAGGAACTTGACGAAATTAGCGACGAAAAGTTTGTGGAACTTGTAAATTATTATTCTGTTTATGCAAGAGTAAGCCCAGAGCATAAGGTTAGAATTGTAAGGGCGCTTAAGGCAAATGGAAAGGTTGTTGCCATGACAGGTGATGGAGTGAATGATGCTCCAAGCATAAAGGCTGCAGATATTGGTGTCGGAATGGGAATAACAGGAACTGACGTAACCAAGGAAGCGGCTGACATGATTTTGACAGACGACAACTTTGCAACAATTGTTGGGGCAGTAAAGGAAGGAAGAAGAACTTACAGCACAATTTTGAAGATTTTGATGTTCTTGTTTGGGACTTCTCTTGCCGAACTTTTCACATTGACAGTTATTTCTCTTGGATTTAGAGATGCAAACTTCTTTGGAGCACCACTGCTTTTGTGGATAAACTTTGTTTCTGACACATTTGTTGGTCTTGCTCTTGGCTTCGAACCTGCAGAAAAAGACGTTATGAAACGAAAGCCGATCAAAAATTCTGGAAGTTTGTTTAAGGGAAACGCCGGATTCAACATCTTTGCTTCAGCCATATTTGTTTCGATTGGATTGATTGCAATTTATTGTTCTTGCCTTTATGCACTTAAACTTTCTTCAGAAGAAATCACAACAATTTGCTTTATCTATTTGTGCTTTACAGAACTCTTCCATGCTTACAACCTTAAGAGTGAAACGGAGTCTCTGTTTAATGGAGAAACGTTTAAAAACAAAATTCTCAACTGGAGTTTCTTGGTTTCGGCAGTTCTTACAATTGCGATTGTGTTCTTGCCAGCAGGAGCATTTAAATCGGCCTTTGGAATTTGCAACTTAAATTGGTGGCAATGGTTGATGGCCCTTGGACTTTCAACTTTGATTGTTCCATACTTTGAATTTGTAAAATTCTTGCTTAGACGAAGAGACCAAAAGGAAAAGAAATAAATGAAGGGAGACCTTCATTTTTCTTTATTTTGTTTTTCTTTACTTTTTTTGGCTATTATACTATAATAAAACTACATTTGGAGAATAAATAATGATTTTGGATTTAGAACAAGAAAAACTTGAAAAATGTAAGGAAGATTTTGCCTTTATCAAGGAGTGTCTTTGACCCGGAAAAGCAAAAAGAAAGGATTGAAGAGTTAAGACAACAACAACTTGAAGATGGCTTTTTTAATGACGCAAAAAAAGTGTCAAAAGTTGGCAGAGAAATGAAACTTTGCGAATATAAACTTGAAAAAGCCCAAAAACTTGAAGAAAAACTTGAAAATGCCGAAGTTGGCATAGAAATATTGAAAGAAAATGATGACACGGCTCTTTATCAAGAACTTAAAGATACGCTTTGCGCACTTGAAACCGAACTTGAAAATGCTCGTCTTGAGACGTTGCTTTCGGGCAAATATGACAACTATAACGCCATTTTGACGATTCATGCAGGCGCAGGTGGAACAGAAGCTCAAGATTGGGCCAACATGCTTTTTAGAATGTATTCAATGTATGCAGAAAAAGCTGGATACAAAATAAATGTTTTGGACGTTTTGGACGGAGACGAAGCAGGGATTAAGTCTATTTCTTTTCTTGTCTCTGGAGAATTTGCCTATGGTTATTTAAAAGCAGAAAAGGGCGTGCACAGGCTTGTTAGAATTTCTCCTTTTGACGCAAATGCAAGGAGACACACAAGTTTTGCAAGTGTGGAAGTTATGCCGGAAATTGAAGATGCACCAGACATCGTCATCAGACCGGAAGATTTGAAAATTGACACTTACAGAAGTTCTGGAGCAGGTGGACAACACGTCAACAAAACGGAATCTGCAATAAGAATTACACATATTCCTACAGGCATTATTGTTGCATGTCAGACACAACGTTCTCAAGTGCAAAACAAAGAGACGGCGATGAAAATGCTCTATTCAAAACTTGTTGAAAAACAAGAGCTTGAAGAGATGGAAAAACTTTCTTCAATCCGTGGGGACATCAAAAAAATTGAGTGGGGAAGCCAGATAAGGTCTTATGTTTTCTGCCCATACACGTTGGTAAAAGACCACAGAACAAACTTTGAGACAAGCGACGTTCAGGGCGTGATGAATGGAGATTTGCAGGGGTTTATCAACGAATATCTTAAAAGGACAAGTGTGAAAGGTTAATGAGCTATATTGATGAAGCAAAAGCCAAATACGAAAAACTTAAAACACAAAAAGATGTGCTTATTTTATCTGTCGAATCATCTTGCGATGAAACATCTATTGCACTTGTAAAAAATGGGAGAGAAGTGCTTGCAAACATTGTTTCTTCACAGATTGACATACACAAACTCTATGGTGGAGTTGTGCCAGAAATTGCTTCAAGAAACCACATCAAAAACATATCTGGTGTTTTGAGAGAAGCCCTCGCTGTTTCTGGAAAAACTTTGCAAGATATTGATGCCGTTGCAGTAACTTATGGTGCAGGACTTATGGGGGCACTTTTGGTTGGAGTAAACTTTGCAAAAACTCTTGCTTATGCACTCAATGTTCCACTTATTGCTGTCAGCCATGTCCATGGACATATTGGGGCAAACTATATCTCTTATCAAGACTTGAAACCACCTTTTTTGTGCCTTATGGTCTCTGGTGGACATACGGCGATTGTTGAAGTGCAAGATTATTGCAAATTTAAACTTATTGGCTCTACAATAGACGATTCTGTTGGAGAATGTTTTGACAAGGTTGCTCGTGTTTTGGGACTTTCCTATCCTGGTGGGCCAAATATCGACAGATTGGCAAAAGACGGAAAAAACAGCGTTAAATTCAATTATAAAACGCCACTTAAGGATACATACAACTTTTCGTTTAGTGGACTTAAAACGGCCGTGGTAAATTATGTTCACAACAAAGAGCAAAAGGGAGAAGAAATTGTCAAAGAAGATGTTGCACGTTCCTTTCAAGAACTTGTAACTGACGAACTCTGTGAAAAGGCCATAAGGGCTGTTAAGGAGTTTGGAAAAGACAAGATTGTTGTTGCTGGTGGTGTGGGGGCAAACTCCATGCTTAGAGAGAAAATTCAAAAGGCAAGTGAAGAAAACGGAATAAAAGCATATATGCCTGTTTTGAAATATTGCACAGACAACGCAGCAATGATTGGATCAATTGCGTATTATTATGTCTTGGCTGGAATAGGTTTTGCTGACCTTACTTTGACGGCAAGACCAACCGTAAATATTTAAGGAGAGTGTTATGGAACTTTTGGCTCCGGCAGGAAATTTTGAAAAATTTTTGACAGCGTTGCACTTTGGAGCAGATGCTGTTTATATGGCTGGTGGCAGATTTGGACTGCGTGCTTTTGCAGGAAATTTTTCTGACGAAGAATTGAAAAAAGCAGTAAAAATTGCACACGGAAACGGAAAAAAGGTTTTTATTACGCTTAATATCATTGCAAAAGACAAGGATTTTGATGGGCTTAAGGAATATTTGAAATACCTTGAAAAAATCAAAGTTGATGCTGTTATTGTTGCTGACATTGGAGTTTTGGCATTTGTCAGAAAACATGCACCAAAACTTGTTGTGCATGTAAGCACACAGGCAAACATCATAAATTCTTATTCTGCAAACTTGATGGTGGAACTTGGCGCAAAGAGACTTATTCTTGCAAGAGAACTTTCTTTGGAAGAGATAAAACAAATCAGAGCAAACGTTCCATCAAACATCGAAATTGAAGTGTTTGTGCATGGGGCAATGTGCATGGCCTATAGTGGCAGATGCTTGCTTTCAAATTATCTCACTGGAAGAGATTCTAATCATGGCGAATGTGTGCAGGCGTGCAGATGGAAATATACAATCAAAGAAGTAAGCCGTGATGAAGAGTTGGAAGTTGAAGAAGATGAAAAGGGTTCCTATATTTTAAATTCAAAAGATTTAAACATGATTGAGCACCTTGGCAAACTTAAAGAAATTGGCGTTGATAGTGTCAAGATTGAAGGTAGAATGAAGTCGGCATATTATGTTGCATCTGTTGTCAATGCTTACAGAAGGGCTTTGGATATGCTTCCTAAAAAGCCGACAAAAGAAATTGTGAATGAACTTTCAAAACCAAGCCATAGACCATACACAACAGGGTTTTATTTTGGAGAAAAAGACAAGCAATTTTATCAAGATTCCAAACCTATTCAAAACGTTGATTTTGTTGCCGTTGTGTCAAAAGATTGCGAAAATGGCTTCGTTGAAATTGAGATGAGAAACAAGTTTTCAGTTGGAGAAAAACTTGAAATTTTGAGTCCGGATGCAAAAATTTTCAATAAAAAGATAGAAATTAAAAAGATTTTGTGCGAAGATGGACAAGAAATTGAAACATGCAAGAAAGTTCAACAAAGGGTAAAAATACCTTGCAAACTTGCACTGAAAGTGGGAGACATTTTGCGTAGATAAATTGACAAAGTTTTTGCTTTGGTGATAAAATATTTGTGGAGTTAAAAGTGGCAAAAGTTAGCATAAAAAACATTGAAAATGTTGAAGGTAAATATCACTTGATGTTTATGGAAGGAAAAAATGTGATTGAAGAAGCAAAAAACAATTTGCGTTTTTCTGTCTTTGCATTTTTACTTTTTTCTGCATGTATTTTGGTGTTTATGCTCACAACGGGGTTTAACATTTTTTATGTTGCGTTTCTTGCTGTCTTTTTGATTTTCTTTTTGGTTATGATTGTTTACCTTTGCGTACAAATTCGTGTCGGGAAGAAACAATGTGTTTATGCCGTTGAAAAATCAAATGCTTCGGATATTATTGCAGAACAGATTGACAACAGAAAGACGGGAAAAGCGTTTATCAAATCAATGTCAAGCACAATAGACAAATATGACGCCGATCAAAAATTTCCAGGACTTGTAAGAAAGATTAAACGCTATAGAAAACACGCACATCTTGCTGGCATTATTAAGGATTTTGAAAAGGAAGAGAAGAAAGGGAAATAACTCTTTCTTCTTTGCTTTATTTTAGTTGTTTTTTTTGTTTATTTTTGCTATTATTATAGGGATTATTTTAGGAGAAATTATGATTACAGACACAGAATTAAAAGAAAAATGGTTTAAGTTTTTTGAAAGCAAGGGCTTTAAGAGAATAGACAGCTATTCCATCGTTCCCGAAAACGACCCAACGGTTTTGTTTACAACTGCCGGAATGCACCCACTTGTTCCTTATCTTTTGGGGGCAAAACATCCAGCAGGAAATCACATTTGCGATATTCAAAGATGTATGAGAACAAACGACATCGATTCTGTTGGAGATTCCAGCCACCTTACATCTTTTGAAATGCTTGGAAACTGGTTTTTGGGAGAATGCGACAAAGAGAAAATGATCAAGTATTCTTATGAATTTTTGACAAGCAAAGAATACCTTGGAATTGACAAAAATCGTCTTGCAGTTTCTGTCTTTGAAGGGGACGAAACGGCACCTAAAGACGAACTTGCTTACAACACTTGGAAAAAGTGTGGAATTGATCAAGTGTTCTATTTGAGCAAAGAACACAACTGGTGGGCTCTTGGTGGTGGCGTTGGACCATGTGGACCAGATACAGAGATGTTTTATGACACAGGCAAACCAAAATGTGGACCAAATTGTTCTCCAGCATGTGATTGTGGAAAATATCTTGAAATTTGG
The DNA here is from genome assembly GCA_918241715.1 of Clostridiales bacterium. Lineage (GTDB taxonomy): Bacteria > Bacillota > Clostridia > Christensenellales > UBA1242 > Caccovivens. The sequence continues at coordinate 2,071 of CAKJYB010000025.1, read as the reverse complement.
AACGATGTTTTCATGCAATTTAAAGTAGAAAACGCAGGAGAAAAGGCTGTTTTGCTTGCAAGACCAAACATTGATACAGGAATGGGGCTTGAAAGAACGGTTGTTGTTTTGAACGGACTTAAAAGCGTTTATGACGCTGGCGTGTTTAAACAAGTTATTGATTTTATTGGCTCAAAAGCTGAAGTTGGTTATCAAGACAGCGAAAGTTCAAAGAAATCTTACAGAATTATAACAGACCATTTGCGTTCGGCAATGTTTGTTTTGGGAGATGAAAGGGGTGTTGTTCCATCAAACGTTGGACAAGGTTATATTTTGCGTAGATTTATCAGACGTGCTGTAAACCATGCAAGAAACATCAAATTTGACACCAAATATTTCGCCGACATAATTGACATCTATGTAGACAAGCATGGCGTTGATTATAAGGACATAGCAAGAAACAGACAATTTATTAAAGACGAGCTTGTAAAAGAAGTTGAAAAATTTTCAAAGGCTCTTGACGAAGGACACAAAGAATTTGAAAAAGTTTTAAACGGAATTGAAAAACACAAACAATTTGCAGCACAAAAAGGTGAAGTTGTTGAAAATATAATTTCTGGAAAGGCTGTGTTTAGACTTTTTGACACATTTGGTTTCCCTTTTGAAATCACAAAAGAGTTGGCAGAAGAAAGGGGATATGCTGTTGACGAAGAAGGCTTTAAAAAGGCTTTTGAAGAACATCAAGAAAAGAGCAGAACGGCTTCTGCAGGAACATTTAAGGGTGGTCTTGCTGACAGCTCTTATGAAAGTGCAAAATTGCACACAGCAACGCATCTTTTGATGGCAGGGCTCAGAAAAATGTTTGGACCACAGGTTATGCAAAAAGGCTCAAACATCACACCAGAAAGACTTAGACTTGACTTCAACCTTGACCATAAGATGTTGCCAGAAGAACTTGCAGAACTTGAAAAGTTTGTAAATGACGCTGTTGCACAGGAAATTGATGTTGTTTGCGAAGAAATGAGCATTGACAAAGCAAAACAAAGTGGCGCTGTTGGTGTTTTTGAAAGCAAGTATGGAAGCGTTGTTAAGGTGTACACAATCGGCAACGTTTCAAAAGAAATTTGTGGTGGACCACACGCAAAAAACACAAGAGATTTGCACCATGTGAAGATTGTTAAAGAAGAGAGTTCTTCCAGTGGAATTCGCAGAATTAAGGCGATTTTGGATTAAAATACAATTGACAATCAACCCTTTATATGATAATATAAAATTGATAAAAGGAGTGTATTATGGTTCAAACAACAGTTAGAAAAGGATTTTTCTTCTACTTTGGATTGTTCTTTTTGCTTGTTTTTGCTGCATTTATGATATGTTTGTGTATCATGATGTTCAATCCGGGCAAGACGGTTCTTTGGATGAAGTATTTTACGGATAACAGAGAAATTATGATTACAAAGGCAAATGGGGCGAATATCGACTTTGGAAGCCTTACAGAAATTGATGTCAGTTGCGATTTTGCCGATGTTGTTGTTCAATGCAACAAAACATACGACAAGACGGGGATTGTTATTGTAAGCAACGCAAAGTGCTTTGGAACAAAAAAATCAAAAGACTTTTCTTACAAAGTTACTTTGGACGGAACAAAACTCAATATTGATGTTCATGAACCAGAAGGATTTTTGTATTTTTCAAAAAATATCAAGGTTATCGTAAATTCACGTGAAAACTGGCATTTTGGTTCTGACATGAAATTGAAGGTTGTAGCAACAGGAAACAGCAATATTTACATCGGTGGAAATTCTACAAACCAAGAGAAGAATATTGAATTGAAATCAGTTGATCTTAAAACAGCAAAGGGACAAATCATGTTTAGAAAAACAGGAAATGTCGGAAATATGACCAATGGAATTGTTGCTGATTGTGGAAGTGGATCAATAACAACAGATAGCGCGTTGGAATCTTTCAACGTTTCTTCAAACGTAACTTTTAACACAACAACCGGAAAAATCAATATAAAGCAAATGAATTTGGGAGATAAAGAACTTTCTTTGGAAAATGAAAAAGGTGCTGTTGCAATCGGAACAATCAC
>CAKJYB010000024.1 GCA_918241715.1 Clostridiales bacterium | reverse complement strand
ATTTAAAGACATTCCAATTATTTCTCCTGATTATTATCAAACGGACAATGGTACATTTGGATATGTTCACTTTGTTGTTTTACGTGATAGTTTGAATGGCTTTTCTATGAGTGCAAGAACGGCAATGATAAAAAATTCGCCTGTTTCAAAGGCTCTCAGTTCCGGCAGTGGCCATGGTGGTGGATTCTCCGGTGGTGGTGGATTCTCCGGTGGTGGCTCCGGTGGTGGTGGAGGTGGAAGTTGGTAAAACTTAAAGATTCACCACTTGAGTTTGTCCTTGTTGACAAATCAAATTACAGAAAAATGATTGAAGTTCAAAACGAAATTTTCCCACTTGAAAACGGACAAGACGACATAAAGACATGCGTCAGTGGTAGGCCACATTATTATCTTGGTTTTGTTGAATATTATCTGGTAAAACGTGGAAGAAACTATGTTGGAATTTGTGGGGTTTACAGCTACAAAGACTATCCAAATGACGGGTGGCTTGGTTGGTTTGGAGTAAGACAAAAATACCGAAAAAATGGTTTCGGAAGCAAAATTTTGGATTATTGCATTAAAAAAGCAAGAAAAATGGGGTATAAGACGTTTAGACTTTATACTGACGATGTTGAAAATGAAAACGCCGTAAAACTTTACACGAAATTTGGAATGACAGGTGAAAAATACACAAACAAAAAAGACCACCATTTTGAAGTTGGAAACACGTTGGTTTTTTCTCTCAGTTTGACGGGTGGAAAAGTTGAGCCTTGGAATGACAGATACATTTTTTTGAGTGAGCATGACATTTCAAATGGAATAATTGAAAAATAAAAAAGCATACATGATTTGTATGCTTTTTTGTTAAGTTTATTTGTTGCTGTTTATTTGTGCATTCATAACAATTTCCAAAATTATTTGAACAATTCTTAAAACTGCCACGATAAATTCGCAAACATAAGAAACGATATATGCCTTAAACACTTTTTTGACAACAACAATTTCCTGTTCGTCCAAAACTTTTGTTTCCTTTATTGTTTCAAGGGCCAAATCGTTTGCGTGTTTTTCAACAGGAAGATTTAAAAGTGTGGCAATCAAACCAGCAAATGTCAGAACAAAACCGATAGCAATTCCAACAATTGAAAATACGCCAAAGTGTGCGAAGATTGCATAGTCAACAACAAAACCTATCATTACAACAGGAACAAACAAAATTGGGCCAACCAAAGACAAAATTTGCATAATGTTTCTTGTTCGTGTTTTTGCATCACCTTTTTCACACAATTTTGCAACTCCAACTTTTTGAAGTGCCAAGGCTACAGCTGTGATGGTGTCTTTGTTGTAAATTCCTTTTCTAAGATAAATGGTTTTTTTTGTCATGCTATAGCAGTTTCCAATAAAGAAAGCTCTAAAAAATCCTGCTCTTTCAACTCCGATGTGTTTAAGTCCGGCTTTGTCAAGGGCTTCTCTTGCGACTTGACTGCTTGTTCTGCCATCTTTTGTCTTTTGCGTGTTGCCATCATGATAGGCAATCATAAGATAGATGCGCATTACAATCACAACAACTGCCATTAAAACAATAAGTGCTGAAACAATGATGTAAGCTATTGCGACTCCACGTGATACGCCTTTTTCTGTAAAGAAGTTTATCATTTTTTCCCAAACATTCATATTCTTTTCTCCTAATGTAAGTATAATAAAGGTCATATTTTTTTGTCAAATAAAAATAGAAAAAACACCCATTATTTTAGGTGTTTTTAAACTAGTATGCAATTGCAATTGGGTCGTCTTTTTTCTCTTTGAGTGAGTGTTTTCTTTTGACGTTTAATGTGCTTGCCAGAACTTCCGTTTCTGTAGGCTTATTTTCCTGTTTGTCATCTTTGACAACCGAATTGTCGTCCAACACCTTTTCGTAGGTTTCAAGGCGTTTTTCTGGGGCGTTTTTGGTTTCTTCAACAGAGTTTACGGGAATGGCTTGTTCGTTTTGTAAAGATGTGAGCCTGTTGTAATAGTTTGAGCCATAAACTCCATTTGGATATCCGTTTATTCTTCCATTTTGATATGCTCCATAAGGCATATTTCCGTAAGGTGCGTATGGCATGTTTCCGTATGGGGCGTTTCCATAGCCATAAGGCATTCTGTATGTGTCTATATTTCTTCTGCTTGGCCCATAAGTGTCCAAGTTTCTTTTATCATTAAATCTGTCATATCTGTTGTAAACATTTGATTCTTTTTTCTTATCTCTTTCCGTTCTGTAAGTGTCAATATTCTTTTTGAGATGTCTTTTTTCTGTCTTTGTGTTTTCTTCTGGCGCTTTTTCAAACTCTTCTTCAACTTCTTGTGCCTGATAAGTCTCTATGTCGTCTGTTCCAAGGCAGGTGTCAATTTGGTTGAGTGTGTTTAACAAATTTTCGTAGTATGCGCTTCTTACATTTGAGTTGCAGGCAAGTCTGTTGAGTTTTGCACCAAGTCGGTCTTTGTTTTTGTTGTTTTTCTTCAATGTTTTGATTGCTCTGGCAGAGCCTTTCATTTCTGTCTGAGAGTCTTTTACCATTTCCGTATATTTGTCAAGGCTTTCTGTAAGGTCGCTTATGGCAGAAGACTGCGAAGACGTGATTTTGTCAGAATGTGCCAGTTTGTTTCTTATTTTGGCCGTTTTTTCCAAAATTTCGGCCTTGTAGTATTGTTCGTTTAAAAGAGATTGTTGCGTGTCCTTTCCGGCAGAAGAAAGGCTGTCTTCAAGGTCAGTCAAATCTACCTGAAGTGGACTGATTGTCGAAATGCTTGATATCGTGCTTGACGTGTCGTCAAGTTGATTGCTCAATTTTGTTAGGCTGGCGTTGTCCTTTGCTGTTCCACAGGCCGTAAGGCACAGGCCAAGTGTTATTGCTGTCATTCCAATTATAAACTTTTTCATAAAAACTCCTTTTGTCTATTGTTTGAAACGGGAAGAAAATTATTCTGTTTAACAAAAATTTTTTTGACAAAAATTGAAATGTAGGAGTTTTGATGGAAGATAAAACACGAAATGAACAATACAACAACTATGTCAAGGCAAAAATTCCAAAAACAAAGCCTTGGCCATCACTTTTCTATTCATTTTTGGTGGGTGGTGGAATCTGTCTTTTGGGACAGGGAATAAACGATCTAATTATGCTGATTTTGCCAAACATATCTCAAGTTTCTGCTTGGGCATATACGCTTATTATCTTGATTTTTCTTGCTTCCATTTTGACCGGATTTGGTGTTTATGATCAAATAGGAAAGTTTGCAGGTGGTGGTTCCATTGTGCCAATCACCGGTTTTTCAAATTCGATTGCAAGTCCGTCAATTGAATTTAGAAGCGAAGGCATTGTCTATGGTATTTGCGTAAAGATGTTTACAATTGCCGGCCCCGTTATTGTGTTTGGCACTTGTGCAAGCATTGTTGTTGGCTTCATTTATTGGATTGTGGGGCTTTTTTAGGGGTGTTTATGGAAAGAGAACAGACAATCGTTTTGAAAAATCGACCAAAAATTGTTGGGTCGTATACAATTGTTGGACCAAAGGAAGGACAGGGGAATTTTGGCCCATATTTTGATTATGTTATGAAAAACGACTATTTTGGAGAAAAGACCTACGAAAAGGCAGAGAGAAAAATGCTTGAAACGGCAATCACTGGGGCAATTTCAAAGGCAAAGTTGACGCCAAAGGACATAGACATTATGGTTGGTGGGGATTTGTTAAACCAAATTATAAGTTCGTCCTATGCAGCAAGAGCCTTTGAGTTTCCGTTTATTGGTGTCTACGGCGCTTGCTCAACGATGGCAGAGAGCATGGCAGTTGGTTCTGTTTTGATTGATGGTGGCTATTGTGGAAACGTCTTGTGTTGCACGGGGTCGCACTTTTCGACTGCTGAAAGACAATATCGTTTTCCGTTGGAACTTGGAAACCAAAGACCACCAACTTCTCAATGGACGATAACAGGGGCTGGAAGTTGTGTACTATCTTTGGAAGGTGAAGGGCCAAAAATAACAAGCGTAACATTTGGAAAGGTTATTGATTGGGGGATAAATGACGTAAATGATATGGGTGCAGCGATGGCATCTGCAGCAAGGGATACGCTTTTAAACCACCTAAAAAACACAAAGACAAGCGTTGAAGACTATGATTTGATTATTACGGGAGATTTGGGTAAACTTGGGAGTGAAATTTTGATTGACCTTATGGATG
>CAKJYB010000023.1 GCA_918241715.1 Clostridiales bacterium | reverse complement strand
GAAACAATTTTTTGAAAAAATTGAGAAAGAAAACTGCAACAGAAATTGAAAACTCTTCAAATCTATTGCAATTTTTTTTGTTTTTTGATAATATATAGAAGCGTGGTCCCATGGTCAAGCGGTTAAGACGCCGCCCTCTCACGGCGGAATCAGGGGTTCGATTCCCCTTGGGACTACCAATAGAAAACAAGTTGAGAGACTTGTTTTTTTTAAATTTATCTTCAAACAAAAAATAGACTTGCGTCTATTTTTCATCTTTTTAAATTTTGATTGTATCGATTAAAATCATCTTTTAGACTTAATTGGCACAAAAACAATTTCAGCATGTGGGTGCTGTTCCGCAATTTTTTCAAATGGCACTTCTTGTCTAAAACTTGGAAGTGTAACAGCAACACAACTATTCAATTTGTCCTCCATTTCACTATAACATTCTGAAAAACTATTTGCCATTTTTGAAAACAAAATGCCATGTACGCCTGGAATATCTCCACTATAGAACATCCCGTGACTTTCAATCCACGCATAAACACCCCTTCCACTTTTTACAGCGTTAAATTCATTTTGATTTACGGCAATTGAATAAGATAAATTTGAATTATACTGCTTCTCTCCAAACATAATTTCACCCCAATATGAATTATTATAACATTGCAAATTTCACATGTCAAATTCAACACACAATATCATCTTTCAATTATATCATCACTATGAGGCTCCTTTTTAACTTAGCATATCAACCCACGCCAAAGCCACATCCGAGCACCAGTTTGTTCGGATTTTTTTTATACTGCAAACTACTGGAGAATGAAAATAAAAAAATAGTCGATTCTTGTCCGTTTTTTTATTCTCCCTTAAGTTCTTTAACAGCTTTCTTTCTGTCCTTGCTGTTGTAAACATAAGATCCACTTACCAAAATGTCGCAACCTGCGTCAACAAGTTTTTGTGCGTTCTCAACGTTTACCCCACCATCAAATTCAATTTTAAATCTAAGGTTGTTTTCTTCTCTAAATCTGTGGACTTCTCTAACTTTTTCTATCATGTCAGGAATCAGGCTTTGTCCACTCTTTCCCGGCTCAACCCCCATAACAAGCACAACATCACAATTAAATGCATATGCCCTTATATCTTTGAATGGAGTGTTTGGCTTTAAGGAAATACCTGCAAGAGTGTCTCTTTCTTTGATAAGTTTTATCACGTCAACAAGGTCTTCTTTGTCTTCAAATGCTTCGTAGTGAACGGTGATTATGTTTGCCCCAGCATCAATGTATTTTTCTATATCTTCTGCCGGCTCATTTACCATCAAATGCACATCAAGCATGATAAGGCTGTTTCTGTTTATGTTTTTTACCAAATTATAGTCATAGCTGTTTTTAGGAACAAAATTCTCATTCATAATATCACAATGCAAAAACTCTGCAATCCCCTGCATCTGTTTTGCATATTCAATTATATTTTGATAATCGCTGATTGGATCAGTTGAAACTGAAATATCAACATTTCTTTTCATTTTTATCTCCTTAAACAATTATAACAAACAAGCATGGTTTATCAAAATTTTTTAATGTTTTTGATTGTCTCAACAAGTTTTGTGTAGTTCCTGTAGCGTATTTCGTTGATTTTTCCGTTTTTTACGGCCTCAACAACTGCACAATCGTTTGAATTGGTGTGCAAACAAGATTTATATTTGCACTTTTCTGCATATGGCATAAATTCTGGATAATAACTTTTTATTTCGTTTTCTTGCAAGTTTAAAAGGGCTTCGTCAAGTTTTGAAAACCCAGCCGTATCTGCCAAATAATTTCCTTTTCCGAATTCAAAAAGTTGAACAATTCTTGTAGTTTGCTTGCCACGTTCCGTCTTTTTGCTAAACGTGTCAACCTTTGCAATTTGTTCTCCTTTAAGAGCATTTATAATCGAAGATTTTCCGACAGCACTCTGCCCTGCAAGAACGCATATTCCTTTGATTTGGGTCTTTATTTTTACAAACGTTTCGTCCATTGTGGAAATGATAATCGTCTTTACGATTTTTTTGTAAATGTTTGCAACTTCTTCACAATATTTTGCATCAACATCATTCTTATTTACACACAAAACAGGTTCAATTCCGTTGACCTTGCAAAACAGAATAAGTTTGTCTATTGTGTAGAGATCTGCCTTTGGAATTGGTGCAGCGACAATAATCATTTTGTCTATGTTTGCAACCGGTGGTCTTATCAAAATGTTTTTTCTTTCTTCAACCTTTGCAATTGCTCCATCTTGGTCAATCAAAACTCTATCCCCAACAAAAATTCCGTCTTTTTTTAGGGTCTTTCTTGCAACGCAATCAAAAACTCTGCCGTCTTCAAGTTCGGCAGTAAAAAGGTCTGCTTGTTTTTTCAAAATCAGTGCCTTATTCATCTTTCTCTCCAACACGATTTCTAAGTTGCCCACATGCACCTTCGATATCTTCTCCCATTGTTCTTCTCACCGTTGCACTTACGCCCAATTTTTCAAGTTTTTCGGCAAGATAATATGCTCTTTTTCTTGTTGCGCCCAAAAGGTTTTTCTCTTTGACAGAGTTGAGTGGAATAAGGTTTACGTGGCATTGTCTCCCTTTCAAAAGACGTGCAAGTTCTTCAATCGTTTTGTCTGTGTCGTTGACGCCACTGATAAGTGAATATTCAAAATATACTCTTCTGCCAGTCTTTTCAAAATAATAGTCGCAAGCCTTTAAAATGTCTTCTATTTTATACGCATTTGCAACCGGCATAATGGTCTTTCTAAGTTCGTCATTTGGGGCATGAAGTGAAATCGTAAGCGTTACAGAAAAGCCATCGTTTGCAAGGTCATAAATCTTTGAAACAAGCCCACAAGTTGAAAGAGATATGTTTCTTGGGCTTATGTTTATTCCGTCTGGTGCAGAAACAAGTCTTAAAAACTTTGACACGTTTTCATAGTTGTCAAGTGGTTCTCCACACCCCATAAGCACAACATTTGTAACCTGTCTTTCCTTAAGTGTTGCGCCCAAAATCTTGTTGTAAAACAAAATCTGTGCCAAGATTTCTCCAGCAGACAAGTTTCTTATAAGCCCATTCAATGTTGAAGCACAAAACTTGCAACCCATTCTGCAACCAACTTGCGTTGAAACGCAAACCGTATAGCCGTATTTGTATTTCAAAAGCACGCTTTCGACAATGCTTCCGTCCGGAAATCTCAAGGCAACTTTCTGTGTTCCGTCCTTGCTTTTTAGGTGTACGACAGCTTCATACTTTGGGTAGTCCTTTTCAATTTTTTCCTTAAAACTTTTTGGAAGATTTGAAATTTCTTCAAGTGTTTTGCCCATAGTTAAAGCCTCATAGAGTTGTTTTGCTCTAAACTTCTGTTCACCAAGTGAAACAACATATTCAGTTAGTTCTTCAAATGATAAATCTAGAAGCATGCACTCACCACCATAGCCTTAAAATGAAATCCGTTTAAAAATGCTTTTGCATCAAGCACCTTTCCCCCTGCAGTCTGACAACGTAAAATCTCAAGCACACCATCTTTTGCTTGAATCAGAAATCTGTTTTTCATTGGAATAATCGTTCCAACTTTTTCGTTTTGCGATCTGTCAAAAACTTGAGCCTTGTAAACTTTGATTCTGTCTTCGCCAATAAACAAATAGGCAACTGGGCTTTCAACATACGCCCTAACCTTGTTAACCAAACTCTCAACTGGCGCTGAAAAATCCAAAAGTCCATCGCTTTTTTCAATCATTTTGACAAAAGTTGCTTTGTCATGGTTTTGTTTTGTAAGTTTTGCCGTGCCTTTTTCAATCTTTCTTAATGTATCAAGCAAAAGTTCAAGTCCAATGTTTGCAAGTTTTGGAATAAGAGTCAAATAGTCATCTTCTGGCAAAATTTCCACTTCTCTTTGCACATAAACATCTCCGTCGTCCATACCAACGTCCGTTTTCATAACACTTACACCGGTCTTTGTGTCTCCATTTAAAAGAGCACTTTGAATTGGCGTTGCACCCCTATACTTTGGAAGCATGCTTGGGTGAACATTTATGCAAGGCTTGATGTCAAGCAGACTTTTTGGCAAAATTTTTCCATAACTTGCCGTGATTGCATAGTCATAGTCAATCTTTTTGAATTCTTCAATATATTTTGAAAGTTTTTCAAATTGATAAACTGGCAATGAGAGAGACTTTGCAAGTTCTACAATGTGTGGAGAAACCATCTTTTTTCCCCTTCCAGCCGGCTTGTCATTTTGGCAGACAACACCAACCACTTCAAACTCACTCTCTACAAGCCCTTTAAGCACAATTTCTGCAAATTCTGGGGTCCCAAAAAACAAAACTTTCATCTATTCAACACCCTTCTTTTTCTTATACTCTTGCCCTGCTTTTGTATAATCTACAAACAAAATCCCGTTTAAGTGGTCAATTTCGTGGCAAATACATTTTGCCACATAATCTTCCCCTTCAAAGAAGAATTTTTTGCCGTGTCTGTCATATGCTTCAATTTTTACATATTGTGGTCTTTCAACTTTTGTGTAGAAGCCAGGAACACTCAAGCATCCTTCGCTGTCAAACGTCTTTCCCATTGACTCCAAAATTGTTGGGTTTATAATTTCGACAATCTTGTCCTCTTCATATTCCACCAAAAGTGCACGTCTAAGCACGCCAACCTGAACGGCAGAAATACCCATTCCACGTCTTTCACGCATTGTCTGTCTCATGTCGTCCAAAAGGTCAGCAAGAGACTGATCAAAGTCCACAACGGGCTTTGACTTTTTTCTTAAAACTTCGCTTCCGATTTCGACAATGTTTCTAATCGCCATTTGTTTCTCCTTAACTCAAATTGTTTGGGTTTATCTCAAAGAAAACACTACTTTTGCACTTTGCATCTATGCAGTCAAAGACTGCTTTTTCAATTTCGTCTGCTTTTTCAAGTTTAAAACGCATCATGATTTGATAGCGAAATTGGTTTTTTATTTTGTTGAGTGGTGCTTTCATAACATCAAGATAAACAAAATCGTTTTGATATTTATCTCTTATCTGTTGCACTTTATTATAACACACTTTGCAATCTTGTGCCACAATTTTTTCGTCTGGATTTGTAAACAAAATTCTGACAATTCTGGCATAAGGAGGAAAGTTTGTAACTTTTCTTAAATTTGCTTCTTTTTTGAAAAATCCTTTATAGTCATAATTGGTTGCAAAACGATACACATAATGTCTTGGGCTGTAAGTTTGCAAAATGACTTTTCCTTGATTTTCGCTTCTTCCGGCCCTGCCAGAAACTTGGGTGATAAGTTGGAATGTCCTTTCGATGCTTCTATAGTCAGACTGATAAAGACTCTGGTCTGCATCAACAATTCCCACAAGCAAAACGTCTTCAAAATCGTGCCCTTTTGCAATCATTTGGGTCCCAACCAAAATGCCTGGTTTGGCATTTCTAAACTCATTTAAAATTGCTCTATGTCCATTCTTTTTTGACGTTGTATCGTTGTCCATTCGCAAAATTTTTGCTTCCGGAAACATTTTTTGCAATTCTTCAACAACTCTTTCCGTCCCCACTGCCCCTTGTTTTATGTCGTGGCTTCCACAACTTGGGCAGATGTCAAGAGCTTTAAATCTCTTTCCGCAATAGTGGCATTTAAGTTTGTTTTCAAATCTGTGGTAAACAAGCGAAACATCACAATCTGTGCACTTTGCCACATAACCACACTGACGGCATCTTTGGAAAGACGAAAACCCACGTCTGTTGATAAATATCATTGCTTGTTTTTTCTTCTCTACTATGCTTTGGAGTTCGTATTTAAGTGGAATAGAAAACACGCTGTTGTTTCCCTGCCTGAGTTCCATAAGCATATCAACAAGCATTATCTTTGGCATTTCCATTCCGTTTACTCTGACCGGCATTTCAACAAGAGTGTATTCTCCATCAATTGCCTTTGCATAACTTTCGATTGATGGTGTTGCACTTCCCAAAACAAGAGTGCAATCGTTGTATGCTCTTCTAAACTCTGCAATCATGTGTGTATCATAACGTGGATTGCTTTCTGAAACATAACTTTGCTCATGCTCTTCGTCAATTATGATTATTCCAACGTTTTCTATAGGACAGAAAATTGCAGACCTTGCCCCAACAACAACCTTTGCCTTGCCAAAGAAAATTCTCTTCCATTCGTCAAATCTTTCTCCGGCAGAAAGACCACTATGAATAAGCGCAACTTTATCCCCAAATCTTGCTCTAAAATTTGCCAAAACTTGTGGTGTCAAAGAGATTTCTGGCACAAGCATAACAGCCGCCTTTCCCTTTTCAAGTTGTCTTTCAATCAAATTCATATAGACTTCAGTCTTTCCACTGCCGGTTACGCCATGAAGAAGATAAGTCTTGTTTTCACAAATTGTGTCAACGGCACGTTGTTGCAAATCTGTCAACTTTTTGTGTTCGTTTTTCACAACATCAAATTCCGGTTCTCTGTCTTCTTGCACTTCAAAGACTTCAACGGCACCTTTCTTTACAAGAGCAGAAAGTGTGGCGTAGCCAAACATGTTTGAAACTTCGGAAAACTTCTTTTGACCATTTGCTTTTAAATAATCAACAAGTTCAATCTGTTTTACTGCCCTGTTTGATGGCATTTCAAAATTGTTTGCAAGTTTGACATATCTTACAACAAGTTCTTTCACCTTGTCCGTTCTCATTTCACTTGGCAAGAAAAGTCTCAAGACGCTTGCAAGTTTAAGGTGCAACTTCTCTGCCATGTATTTCATGAGTTTAAGCATTTCCGGCTTGATGACAGCAAAATTTTCAATTTTGGAAGAAATTGGTTTAAGTTTGCTTGCATCATATTCGCAATTATCTGTTATGTCAACAATAAATCCTTGGAGTGTGCGTTTTCCAAATGGAACCATAACACGTTCTCCAACCTGCACCTGAATATCGTCAGGGATTGTATATTCAAAAACCCTGTCAAGAGCTTTTGCATCTTGGTCAATAATTATTTTTGCAAACATTTTTTCCTTAAAATAAAAAATTCTACTGAATATCAGTAGAATTATAACACAAACCCTATTTCAAATCAATCATTTGTCTCGTTTGAAACGATTTCTCCATTGTAGATTTCGTCAAGAGCAATACTGATTGCTTTTTTGTCTGCTGTTGCAAGTTCACTTCTTCTTGTTGTTTCAATTTCTTTTGCTCTTTTTGAAGCCAAAACTGAAAGAACATATTTGTTTTTGCCAGCTTTCTTTTCAAGTTCGTCAATTGGTGGTTCGATCATCATAATTTTTGTCTCCTAAAAACTTAATTCTTGCTTATTTTATCACACCAATTCAAATTTGTAAAGTATTTTTTTAAATCAGCCCACAAAACCAAGCGAAATCAGAAGAGCCCTGTTGATTTCTTTCATTTTTCTTTCATCAACCATGGTGATTTTTTCTTTTAAGCGTCTTTTGTCCAAAGTCCTTATTTGCTCTAAAAGCACAACAGAATTTTTTGGCAGATGATAAAGTTCTGAAGAAAGTTCGATGTGTGTCGGGAGTTTTGCTTTTGTCAACTGGCTTGTTATTGCCGAAACTATGACTGTTGGAGAATATTTGTTTCCAACGTCATTTTGAATGACCAAAACAGGACGTACTCCCCCTTGCTCACTCCCCACAACAGGACTGAGATCGGCAAAGTATATATCTCCACGTTTAACCAAATTCTCCATAAACCTTCTCAAATTTTTCAAAGTCAACAAGGTCAATTTTTTCCAGTTCCTGCATTTCCAACAAAACAGAATCTGGCATTTGACCTTCTATTCTCATTCTATGAAAGCTCTTTGCTTTTGTTGTTGATTTGACAAAATTCTCCAAACTTCCATATTGTTTTTCAATTTCTTTTGCTCTTCTTTCAAGTTTTAAAAAATCTTTTCTCACTAAACTATCTCCTGTTCGTCAAATTTTATACTTTCTTCTATTTTAAAGAAGTTGTAAAATTTTATTCTTTTGTAAACAAAAAAAGAGTGCCAAACTGACACTCTTACAAAATCACAACCACGGCACCGACAACACTCTTTTGGTGAGACAACGAAATCTCAATTTTTTCTGCCTTGAGATTTTTAAATCTCTTCAACGCTTTTCCATAAAGTTTGATGTAAGGAGCTCCACTCTCTTTGTGGCAGAGTTCTATTTCCTTATATGAAATATCCCCCTCACAAATGTCAAGAGCTTTGAAGACGGCTTCTTTAACAGCCCACAGACTTGCTGTTTTTTCTTTCTTTTGCTTTGCAAACTTGTTTATGTAAGCAATTTCATTTTCAAGTGCAATTTTTGCAAGCAGTTTGTCTTCGTTTTTTATTCTTTTTGTTTCAAGTAAATCAAATCCAATCATCGTTTTCTCCTTCGTAGGTTATGTCGGTGGCATGTTTGGTCGCTTCAAGTGCCACGTTATAATCATACCCCTTGTAAATAAGATGAGCAAGGCATTTTTGTTTGGTTTTTGCCGATTTTTCACGATTTTTAAGGAATTTTTTTGCCAAATTTACAGCTTGGTTAAGTTGGCTTTCTTCGTCAATGTTTTCCATCAAATCTTCGACAATTTCCTTTGAGACTCCCTTTGCCCTAAGTTTTGATGCAATCACATTTTTCCCTTGCGAAGAAGAAAGTGAATCAAAATAGTTTTTTGCAAACTTTTCGTCGTCAACATAGCCATATTCTCTAAGTTTTTCAACGGCATTTTTGATTGTCAAGTCGTCAAAACCTTTTTTCTTTAAATACTCCCTAAGCCCCTTTTCGCTTACAACATACTTTTCAAGATAACCTACAGCCATGTCAAAAGAAAGTTTTCTGTCGTTTTCTGCCTTGATTTCTTTAAACTCTTCTTCGTCAATTTCTCCGTCTGTTTTAATCTTGTGCCTTGCCAAAGTTTCGTCAAGAAAAATCCCATTCCACTTTCCATCAATGTAAACATGATATCTGTTTGTCTTTGCAATTCTTTTGATTTTTGTTATTGTCATGCAAGCACCTCACTGGTTGTCTTTGTGTATGCTCTGACAAGCCCACCTGCGCCAAGTTTTATTCCACCAAAATATCTTACAACAAACACACAAACATCTCTCTTTCCTTTCTTTTGAATGACGGACAAAATTGGTCTACCTGCCGTTCCACCGGGTTCTCCATCGTCAACAGCTTTTTCCAAAAATGGAGAAGAAAGTGAATATGCATAACAAATATGTGTGGCCTTTTTATGCTGTTTTTTTAATTCCGTAAGCGATTTTTCAACATCTTCAACAGATTTACATGTAAAAAGATAGCCAATAAATCTTGACTTTTTTTCAACATATTCAATCTGCTTCAAAAGTTCTGTCATTAAACCAACTGCACCTTAATAAAACTCTTTTTGCCTTTCTTTAAAAGTGCTCCGTCAGCAACATCTTCTGCAGAAATTTGCAAATCAAATCTTTCAACTTTTTCATTTTTAAATGTGATTGCCCCACCCTGAACAAGTCTTCTTCCTTCACTCTTTGATGGTGCAAGTTTTGTTTCAAACAACAAATCACAAATGTTCATTGGGAATTTTGATCTTTCAATCTCAACAACAGGAGCATTATCTCCACCATCACTAAACAAATTTTCTGCCATTGAAACAGCATTTCTTGCCTCTTCCTCTCCATGAACAAGTTTTGTAATCTCAAAAGCCATTCTCTTTTTTGCTGCAATAATGTCTGTGTTGACAAGCTTTTTGATTTCATCAAGAGGAATTCTTGTAAAGAGTCTCAAAAGCGTCTCAACGTCTTTGTCTTGAATGTTGTAGAAATATTGATAAAAGTCATATACACTTGTCTTCTCTCTTGCAACCCAGAGTGCACCCTTTGCAGTTTTTCCCATCTTCTGTCCTTCAGAATTTGTCAAAAGTGGGCATGTAAGACACTCCATAACTCTTTCTTTTCCATCAGCAAAATTCATCTTTCTTGCAAGTTCAGTGCCAGCTGTCATGTTTCCCCATTGGTCAGAGCCACCAACCTGCATTTCGCATCCATACTTTTCGTTTAAATAAACATAGTCATATGCCTGCATAAGCATATAGCCCATTTCCAAAAAAGTGAGCCCACCCTCTTCAAGTCTTCTTGCATATGCGTCATTTGTAAGCATTTTGTTTACGTTAAAATAGCAACCAACATCTCTCATAAAGTCCACATAGTCATATCCAGCAAACCATTCTGCGTTGCTTACAATTTTTGCAGGGTTTTCTCCCTTTGTGTCAACAAATCTTTCAACGAGTGCTTTAACTTCATTCAAGTTGTGCTCAACTTGTTCTTTTGAAAGCATCTTTCTCATATCTGTTCTTCCACTTGGGTCCCCAACCATGGCTGTTGCCCCACCAATAAGAACAATCACATGGTGTCCTGCGTCTTGAAAATACTTTATCATCATAAGCGAAAAGAAATGTCCAATATGCAAGCTATCTGCCGTTGGATCAATTCCAACATAAACGCATGTTGGCTTTCCGTTTAAAATTTCTCTAACCTTTTCTTCGTTTGACATTTGATAAACGTATCCTCTTTCTTTCAACGTTTCAAACAATCTATTTCTGTCAATTTTGCTCATTTTATTCTCCTTTAAAACAAAAAACACACCTATCCAATTTTTAGGACGAAGTGTGCGTTCGTGGTACCACCTAAATTTAGTTGTAAATGCCCAACACCCCGTTGGCTTTGCAACCCTTGTTCTGTCATTCGCAGACATATTGCGCAAAACTTGAAACAATTGTAATTCGACATGCCATCTCCAAAGTTTTTCACCAACCAACTTCTCTCTAAAGGCAAAATGTGCACATCTACTATGTTTGTC